>OMRR01000156.1 GCA_900313535.1 uncultured Eubacteriales bacterium | reverse complement strand
TTTTGTTGCATAAGTAGTGGTAAATATAGTTATTGCAACAATTGATTTAGCAATTTCATTTTTAATCTTATTTAACATAATTGCTCCCTTTTATTTGCATTTTTAAACTATTTAAAGAATATACCTTTAATTCCAAGTGCAAAAATGATAAATATTATGATAGGCAATACAAACTTGCAGTACAAGTATAATGATTTATTGAACTTAACGCCTTTTCCTGTATCTGCTTCATTAATGAAATTGTCCCAACCCCAGCCAAATTTATTAGTACAATAAATTACATAGATAAGTGATCCAAGTGGCAATAAGCAGTTAGATACAATAAAGTCTTCTAAATCCATTATTCCTGAACCCTCACCAAGAGGCATAATGTTTGACCAAATATTAAAGCCAAACGCACATGGTAAAGATAAAATAATTATCAATACACAGCAAATAAGTGATGCCTTTCCTCTTGACCAATTAGTCATATCTCTTACACAGGCAAGTATATTCTCGAAAACTGCAAGAACAGTTGAAAATGCTGCGAATGTCATAAATAAGAAGAATAATGAACCCCAAAGTCTTCCAAGTGGCATATTCATAAATATATTTGGGAGTGTAATAAATATAAGTGATGGTCCTGCACCAGGCTCTACATTATAAGTAAAGCATGCAGGGAAAATAATAAATCCTGCAGTAATAGCAACAAAAGTATCAAGTAAAATAACATTGATTGATTCACCAGTTAAAGCTCTATCTTTACCAATATAACTTCCAAAAATCGCCATAGCACCTATACCAAGGCTAAGTGTAAAGAATGCTTGGTTCATAGCGCCAACAATTACTTCAGAATTAATCTTTGAAAAGTCAGGCACCAAATAGAAAGATAATCCCTTACTTGCACCTGGCAACATGAAACTATTGATAGCTATAACTAACATTATAACAAGTAATGCAATCATCATTACTTTAGTAACTCTCTCAAGTCCACCTTTAAGTGAAAATGAAATTACAAAGAATCCCAATACACAAATAATTACCATGAATGTAACGAGTGTAGATGGGCTACCAAGCATATTACCAAAATATGCACCAATTGCATCATTATCCATTCCTATGAACTTACCTGTAGCCATTGAATAGAAGTAATACAAAAGCCAACCAGCAACTACAGTGTAAAACATCATGAGTACAACATTACCTATAAAGCAAAGGAAACCATGTATACTCCATGCTTTTTTCGTAGGTGTAAGTGCTTGATACATAAGTACTGGGCTCTTTTGAGCAGCTCTACCCATTGAAAACTCCATTGTAAGAACAGGTATGCCAAGTATGATTAAGAAGATTGCATAAACTAACACAAATGCACCTCCGCCATATTGTCCTACCATCCAAGGAAACTTCCACACATTTCCGACGCCTATAGCACATCCTGCACTAAGTAGGATGAAGCCAAGTCTTGTTTTAAAATGTTCTCTTTGCATAATTCCTCCAAATTAGTGTTTTAAAAAGTAATTATTAAAAGCACCTTTATACATATTTATTTTTATATGAATAAACTTTATCAGTAAACCTTTTTAAATATGATGAAAAGCTATCTATAAAATTTTTTTCTAAGCCATAATGCGTTGCATTAATATACGAAATACCGCTTTCCACCAAATCCAATATTTGATTATGTTTCAAATCAGAAGTTATCAATAAGTCTGGTTTTTCATTTATTATCAAGTCAACTTCCCCACTGCCACTACCTGGAATTATAAGCACTGATTTAATCTCATCTTTAACCTTATACTCACTAAGCTTTTTGCTATCCAGGTCAAATCGTTCTATCAATCTATTCAAAATATCATCAAACGTCATTTGTTGTTTTAATCTTACGATATTACCTATGCCATAATCAATACAATCTATAGTATATTTTTCAAGTAAATCCTGACTTTCGATCTCATCTCTTGAAAACAGTTTATTTAAAACATTAATTCCCATACCATTAATTAAATTAACATCATAATTCGTATGGCAACTATATGCACTAATATCATATTTATTTAATAGTTTAATCCTTTTAGACAATGGATCATCATTTATGTTCCTGATCTCATTAAAAATTATAGGATGATGTGAAATTATCAAATTAGCAGTTTTGTCCTTTGCATATTCTATAGCATCAAGAGTAATATCAAGTGTAACCACTACCGACGAAAGTTCTACTTCGTAGTCAACTATATTTGCACCAGAATTATCAAAACTCATAGCTGAATGTGATGGAAAATCTAATTCAATTTTTTTAATTAACTCACCTATTTTCATATGTGTTTCGCCTTAATCAAGTGGTAATTCTTTTTGCAATCAAGGATTTCAACATGATCTACTATATCAATGTTAAGTTCTTTGAGCAAATTTACAAATTCGTTTATTTTAGTATGAGGAGATAAAATCAAATACTTAAAATTGTAATCATTTATATCTTTTATTATCTCACTCATAGCATCATAGCCTATACCAGTTATAATTATACCACTTTCAACAGTCTTATCCACTTTTTCCAAGCCATTACATAACAAGGTTTTAAAAGAACAATCTCTATTTGTCATATATAGATTCGCGTTCTCCTCGCATGCAGCAAGTGGTCCCTTTTTATTATCTATCGCTATTACATTTTTTGCAAGTCCCAAATTTGCAATAGTTATTGGTACTTTACCGTGATCAGTTCCCACATCAATTATTGTATCACATGGTTCACACATTTCAACAATTTTTGATAATCTTTTTGATAATTTTATACTCATTAGATATATTTTTTCTTATTGATCTCTAAAATTTTATTGTTTAGTTCATAAATGCTGTCTAAACTATCATTTGATTCTGCTTTGGCACGCCTAATCTTTATCTGTCTTATGATCAAATTTATACTTTCTATAAGTTTTTCAGTATTTTCTTCATCGTAGTTATAATTTTGATTGATGATTTCAGTAATTCTATTTTTCTTTGCATCGTCCAGTTCTTCTAGTTTAGTGTATATATCACTTATATCTAAACCCTCAAGATACAAAGAATAAATATACCTATAATCTTCATTGATTAATTCATCCGTTGATACTTCACTTTTTATCTTGTCTCTATAGTCTTTTAGTAAAAATATTAAATAAATAAAACTTGAATCAATCTTTGACTTTTCAGCATGCATAAGTTCATTCTTTTCGTTTTCTGCTTCACTTGTTCTTTTAAACAGTTCTTTATCAACCTTTATAGTATTGCCCTTTAGATATTTATTGACAAGATTTGTAAGTCTTCCTGTATCTAAGTTTTCCTGAATTGCTACTTTTTTTAAATAATTATCTCTAACAAAGCTATTATCAATATCAGCAAGTAATGTAACAATCTCATTTATGTACTTCTCTTGCTCATAAGGGTCTTCAAGTTTATACTTTTTTTTCAAAGATGAAACAATAAACAATAATGTAGGTATTGGGTCATTTGATTTTTTTCTAAATGCCTCTGCACCATATTTATTTATAAATTCATCTGCATCTTTTACAGGGTTTAAATCAAGTACATATGTTTCTATTCCTGCACTCTTAAGTATTTTATTGGAATTGATTATTGCTTTGACACCAGCATCATCTGTGTCTTGGCAAAGATACACTTTCTTAGGTTTCCTCTTTAATAAAAACATTTGATTTTCATTAAAAGCTGTGCCCATTGAAGCCACTGCATTATCAAATCCAGCTTGATGCATAGTTATAGCATCCATATTACCTTCACATAATATATAGTAATTTTCTTTTGAATAATATGCATAATTCATAGCATATAGAAAACTTTTTTTGTGAAAAATAATTGAGTCTAAAGAATTAACATATTTTTGCTCTTTTGCATTTGGATCTAAAGTTCTACTTTGGAAACCGATAACATGCTTATATATATCAACCAAAGGAAACATTACTCTATTGTAAAATGCATCTATTGGCTTATCATTGTATAATCTAAATAATTTTGATTCAAATAATAATACATCATCATAACCTTTTTCTTTCATTAAATTATACATGTAACCATATTCATTTGGCGCAAAACCAAGTCCAAATTTTTTTATAGTTGCATCACTTAATTTTCTATTTCTAAGATATGCAAGTCCCTCTTTGCCCTTATCACTATACAAAACTTTATAATATGCATTGGCTACATCTTTATGTAACTCGTATAACTTCTTTTTTTTCTCTTCAATTTCTTTATACTGCTTGCTTGATGAATAATCGTCTTCTATTTCTATGTTGGCCTTTTTGGCAAGAGTTATTACAGCTTCCCTATAAGATATGTTAAGATAGTCCTTTAAAAATGTTATTGCATTTCCGCCCTTCCCACAGCCAAAGCACTTATAAATTTTTTTTCCTTCACTGACCATGAACGAACCTGTTTTTTCATTGTGGAATGGGCAAAGACCAACATAATTACTTCCTTGTCTTTTAAGGGTAACATATTCACTCACTACATCAACTATACTCAGTCTATTTATAATTTCTTCTACTGCATCTTGAAATTTCATCTAAACTTTGATTTAACCTTTCCAGCCAACTGGCACATATAATTCTTTAAACTTGTTTATTGCATAGTCATCAGTCATACCAGATATATAGTCAGCCACCACTTGCAATTTATCTTCGCCGTCCTCTAAAAGTTTTATATATTCGCTAGGCATTTCATCTATTTTATCCTTATAATAATTAAAGAGCATCTCTACAACTTTCTGGGCCTTCTTTTCTTCAGTCTTCGCTAGATTTTTTTTATTATTGTTATTGTAGACATTTTCAAATAACCAAGCTCTAAGTTTTGCTATCGCTTTTTCTACATTTTTACTCATCAAAATATCATTTACATCATATGAATTTTTAACAATATCTTTAATCAAAAAGTCTATCCTTGATTTTACAGAATTACCTATAACATCTGTAACTTCTTTTGGCAAATCACTCTCTTTTAATATTTTAGCTGTTATCGCATCATCAATATCATGATTTATATATGCTATCTTATCGGAAAGCCTCACTATCTTACCTTCCAATGTTTTTGGATTGCCACTTGTCCTATGATTAAGTATTCCATCTCTTACTTCTTTTGTGAGATTAAGCCCCTGCCCATTTCTCTCTACCTTTTCAACTATTCTCACGCTTTGTACGCAGTGCTCAAATCCCTGTGGCAAAAGTTTATTTAACACAGCTTCACCTGCATGCCCAAATGGAGTGTGCCCAAGATCATGACCTAAAGCTATAGCCTCTGTCAAATCTTCATTCAATCTAAGTGATTTGGCAATTGTTCTTGCTATCTGACTCACCTCTAAGGTATGAGTTAATCTTGTCCTATAGTGATCACCTTCTGGTATCAAAAAAACTTGAGTCTTATGTTTAAGTCTTCTAAACGCCTTGCAGTGAATAATCCTATCTCTATCTCGCTGAAAAACCGTCCTAAGTTCACAGTCTTTTTCTTTCTTGTCTCTCCCCTCACTTTTATTTGCAAGGCAAGCATATTTCGAAAGAGTAATCTCTTCATTTTTTTCCAATTGTTCTCTAATTGTTAGCATTGTACAATTGTGCATTGATGAATTCTACTTCATGCGATGCATCTTCATCTCCTGGATATTGTTTCAAATAATAATTAAATGCATTTAAAGCATTTTTCCATTCGCCTTTTTTTTCATATAACACTGCCTGATTAAACATGACAGATTTTTCGTGCTCAAGCCCAAGTTCCTTTAAACTAAGTAGTATACTATCAGCCTTGTCTATCTCTTCATTGTCTATTGCCTTCTTAAACTCTACAAGTGTAGTTATGGTATTAACATTATTGTACAATTCGTTGTACAATTTATTATTCTTATCAATCGAAAGCAATGTCTCATATATTACCTTTGCTTCATCATATCGTTTTAACATAAATAAGCACTCTGCCTTATATAGCAGTAACTCATACTGAGTATTTCCTACCTCGCCATTTCCAAGTCTTAGTGCCTCATTAAAATATGACAATGCCTCGTCATAATTAGCATTTTCCAAATAGTCCATCCCATAACTTTTATACTGGGCAATTTTCCTATTGGAACATGCTGAAACAAATAGCAACGATACAACTAATAGTATTTTTAAAAAATTATTTCGCACTTGTGCTCCCAAGTCCACCATTTCTTACCGCACTTACATCATCATCATATGTCAATAAATATCTCATAAATATTCCTTGTGCAAATGCAGTTCCTTTTTTTATTTCTAAATCCTTTTCTCCATGATTAGTAAACTTAATCAAGATATGACCTTCATTGTCAGAGTCATAATAATCACTGTCAATTATACCAACTGTGTTTTCAAGCATCATACGATACTTAAACCCCAAAGACGATCTTGGGTAAATCATAAGCACTACATCATTATCCATCTTACATCTAAGGCCAGTAGGTATCTTGATAGTCTCTCCACTTTTTAAAACAAAATCTATTGGACTAAATATGTCATAACCTGCAGAATATTTGGTTGCTCTACTCGGCATTTTAATAGAATTATATACTGCAGTTATTTCCATATCATCTAGTCCGTATCTTTGTCCAAATGGAAAATTTTCTTTATAATCCTTATTAAAGTTCGCCAAATTGATTTTATAAAATCTAGCAACCTTCGTCTCACTCATCGCGGTGCCTCCCCCATCTCACCACCGCTATCTAGTGGTTCTATTTTACTATCACTTATATCTAAACTTTCTGTATAACTATTTGTATTTTCGGTAACACTATCATTTAATAATTCTTCACCCATCAAATCGTCAAAATCATCTGTGTCTTTAGTTATTTCCTTGTTGTCTTCTTCTTTTTCAGCTACATTTTCTTTTTCTAATTCATCTTTATCTTCTAAATTATCAGTACCACTTTCATCTATTATTGTTTCTTCACTAGCATCTTCATTCTTTATTTCGTTATCTGTTTTATCATTTTCATCTTGCTTTTCAGATTTCAAATTTGTAGTAACATTTTCTGTATATAAGTCTTTCTCTATAACAACAGGCTCTCCAAGTGATTCAGAAAGTTCTTTCTCAACTTCACTTTCAAGTTCAGCAAATTTAGTAGCATCAAGTATTGGCAAATCATCGAGAGATTCTATACCAAATCTAAGCATAAACTCTTCTGTGGTACCAAATAATATTGGTCTACCTGCAGTCTCTAATCTTCCCTTCTCTTCTATTAATCCATACTCAAGTAACCTATTGCATGCGTAATCTGATTTAACTCCTCTTATATGTTCAATTTCTGGTTTTGATATTGGTTGTTTATATGCGATTATTGATAATGTCTCTAAAATTGATTCTGTAATTACTGGTTTTTGAGGGTGTGATGCAACTAATACTAAGTTTTTAAAATACTTATTATTAGAAACCATTTGATATTTGCTGCCGAGTTTGATGACTTTCATACCTCTATCTTGGTACTCATTCTGGTACTTATTATAGAGTCTTTCTGCGGCTTCTTTTGCCACATCAACAGTAGATTCGATAGCAGTTGCTAACGTATCTACAGACACAGACTCTCCCATCATAAATAATATGGATTCAATTATGTTTTCCTGTTCCAGTAGCGAGTAATTACCACTACTGGTAAATTCATTCCCCATACTAGTCATCCTCCAATAAATTAAAGTCAACAAAACCGGTGGCACCCTCTACCACCTCTATTTGTATCTCGGCAAAATTTGATTCTTGTTCTACTTTTATTCTTCCCACTTTCATAAGTTCAAGCACAGCCAAAAAAGTAACTATTACGTGGGTTTTGTCATTTTGTTCTTCAAGTAATTTTCTAAAGCTAAACTTTTTATTTTCATTTGCATATTTGACTACAGCTATTATAGTATCTTTAAGAGGCACTTTTTCTTTGGCAAGTTTACCAAAGTTTGCTCTCATAGTATCTATACTATCTCTTTTTCTTCTAAGTACTTCTGTAAATACTTCATTTAATCTATTTACATCTATGCCCTTTAGCAATTCATCATAATCAATATTTGGTATATATGATTTGACATCCTGTGGGATAGTTGGTCCCTTAAGCATATACTCAGGCGCCTCATCTTCATAGTCAGATAATTCATAGCCCAAGTTTTTATATTTCTTATACTCAAGCAATCTTTCAACTAAGTCTTGCCTTGGGTCTACTTCCTCACCTTGATCATCTTTTACAAGTGGCAATAACATTTTAGATTTAATCTCAAGCAAGGTTGCAGCCATAACCAAGAAATCAGATGAGACATCCATATTTGCTTCTTTCATCTCTTTTATGTAATCAAGATACTGACTTGTTATAATTGCTATAGGTATATCAAAAATGTCTATCTTATTCTTTTCGATAAGATGTAAAAGAAGGTCAAGTGGTCCTTCAAACTTTTCTAATTTATATGTAAATTTCTCCATTAATCTATATTAACTACACAAATCTCTGGCCAGTTATTAATTCGTATTTTTATAAAATGTTCTCCTATACCAGCAGATACTATTACATGCTTTTTATTATATTCGTATAATCCCAAACTATACATTGGAAATAATTTAAATTCTGGTGAAAATATTGGTCCAATAATTGGGAAATTGACAAGCCCACCATGATTATGACCTGACAATACAAGATCAAAACCATTGTCAATAAATGCTTCACAATAATCTGGTTTATGGAACACCATTACATTGAAATTATTATCGTCAATATTGTCAAAATAATAATCTATAGTTTCTTTATCAAGTTTCTTTAAATCAGATATTTTTGATACAGTGCTTTTATAGTAACCATTATACAAATTAAGACCAGATATTGTTATCCCATCTACGGCATTATACATTTTATCGTCAAGTAAAGTTATATCATTTGTTTCTAAGCAATTCATCAATTCATTATATACAGTTACAAGTTCTTTGTTGTCAGTCCTACTTTTGAGTCTAAGTTCATGGTTGCCAAGTACAAAATAAATGTCCTTTAATTCATAATCAGCATCATTCTTTATACTTCTAAATCTATCTCCTAGTGCATTGAAAAAATCTATCGTATTTTTATATAGGGCTTTATTACTCCTATTTTGATAATTTGAAAAGTCTATAAAATCTCCGCCCAAAACTATAAAGTCTGGATTTGGATCAAGCATCTTATCTATCAAATCTTTATAGTTATTAGCATACTTTTTATTATGAAAATCTGATATAAAAACTATCTTCGCTTTTGACTTATTTTTATCATTCTTTATGCT
>OMRR01000130.1 GCA_900313535.1 uncultured Eubacteriales bacterium | reverse complement strand
TGATACCCCCTATGATTGTTTTTACATCTTCTACAGACCTTACAACTTCTGCCACTCCGCCAGTTTCACGTATTCTTTTAATCGTTGCATCTTGTAGTGCTGTAGACTTTCCATCAGGTGTTTTAACTTCCAAAGCAATAAATAGTCCTTTATAGCAGCAAATAATGTCAGGCACACCCGCTGTTCCATATAAGCCACCATGCTCTTTAAAGAAATACAAACCTCTAATTGTTTTAAGATATTCCTTTATTTTGTTTTCTATAGCTTTTTCTCTCATTATTTTCTTTCAAACCTTTCTTGTAATGCTCTATGATATGCATATAAAGTCCTTTCATCATCTCTGTCTATTAAATAGTTATAATCATCTCCAAACAATTCAAACCTACCATTTTTATTAATACCTAGATGTGCTAAATAATAGTCACCATCAATCAACTCAAAGTTAAATGGATATATATTAAAACCATTCATATAATCATATCCAACATTTGAAAGTTCATTGTCAATATCATACATACTGTCTCCTTTTGGAATGTTGCCGAGAATAAGTGTTTTATTTTTTATTTCAATATGTGATGAGTAACCTCCCTCAAATGTTTTTTTTATTTCTTTGTAACCACTAAATAGTTTTATCTTATGCATATCTTTTTCTGTCATTACTCCTTTAACTTCAACATACAAATCTCCTCCTACTCTTCCATCAACATTACGAATCAAGAAGTCAGGTAGATAATAGATGCCATTACCTAAATCATAACCTTCAGGTTCATATTCCCAATCTGCATTACAATTATCAAAAAATACAGCCCATCTTGCTTCAAGTCTTGATCTAAACTTACATCCCTTATAAATTGTTTCAATTGCTTTATTCTCATTCATAAATCTCTCCTTTTTTGTGGTGGAACAACGGAACGGAACGAACACATTTTTCTTACTAATCCCTATATATATGTTTTTATACTCATTTTACCCTTTTTAATATTTTTTCTATTTTCTATGTTCCAGTCGTTCCATCGTTCCATTTATATTATTTTTATTAAAAAACATAGGAAAAATAAGTAAAATTAGGTATGATTAAGGTGGAACGAAACCCGGAACGAACTCTGAAACATAGAACTTCGCACCCAGCCTAAAGTACAAAATCGTTCCACTATGCCACAACATATCGCTAATCAGGGTATTCTTTCGTAGTATTTTTGCTTCCCATAAATATACATTCTTCTTGATTTGTCGCTTCTTTCCCAACCACCAATTTTCTGTATTATTGATTTAATTGAAAAAATATCACTACCCTTTATTGATGCTAAGTCTTTACCAAAGCACTCAGCCCATATTTCCTGATTAGTTACATACTCTCTTTTCATAGACCACTCTGCCACCTCGCCATTTCGTTTCTGATAAGCCTTGATTTTCTCTCTTCTTTCATCAATTGACAAATCATACCAGTTATTAGGTAGTTGCATATTAAGATACTCTTCAACCATACCCTCACGTCCATCTTCTTCCATTGATTCTCTCTGCACTTCAAATGCTATTGCTTTTGCTTCATTAGACAACTCCAATGATTCTTTATGCTTATATCTATAAATAGCTTCGGCCCAAATCTGGTCAACATCACTATCAGTTAAATCCCACGACTTTCTATTTGTCGATTTGCAAGTAATGCACCAAAATCTACGATTTCCTGTAACATCTCTTAAAAATTCTTCTTTGTTAGTTGTTCCCACAATAACACACTGTCTTTTATGGCTTTCAACTACTCTACCATAAGCAGGTCGAAATTTATCATCTTGCCTTGTCACAAAACTTTTAAGTGTTTCTATCTCTATTTTTTTCATTCCAGCAAGTTCGGCTATTTCAAGTATTATGAAACCTTGTAATTTTTCAGCAGCAGTTTTGTCTTTCATATCATTCATTGACAAAGAATCAGAAAACCACTCTCTTGCAAGTTTTGAAAATATTGTACTTTTACCTATTCCCTGCTCACCTGATAATACAAGCACCTCATCAAACTTTCTCCCTGGCTCATAAATTCTTGACACCACAGCCACTATTGTTTTTCTCGTAGCCTCTTTAACATAAACATTATCATCGGCTCCTAAGTAGTCAATAAATAAAGTATCAAGTCGTGGAACATTATCCCATTCAGGCAGCGATTCAAAGTACTCTTTTACTGGATGATACATCCTATCGTGTGTAATTTTAGAGAATGCAATTTTAACTATTCTATCAGTAAACATTGTATAGTTATAAGATAAATACGATAGTAACTGATCCTCATCACTATTAGACCAAGTAGGTGGCTTTTCCATCTGCCAAGGTAGGTCATATGCAAAACACTGTTCTAAGAATGCATTGTATCGGACATTTTTAATCTTTGGATCATTTGCTAAAATATACTGCAAGTTTTCAAGTGTAGGAACAACCTTGCTTGATTTTGGATCTATTATCAATTTTTGTATCCAGTCGGCACATTCAAATGATATTACACCGAGTTTATTTTTTATTGCATACTCCCTCACTTTTTCATCTTCCAATGCGAAATCACACATTTTCTTATAGGATGGAAGAGATGTGGCTTTTATTTTTTTGTTAGCATTTTCTTTAATATACTCTTCATCAAGTGATGCAAACATTGCAACTCTAACTAAATCAAAAGCATTAAGTAATTGATTATGTGCAGGGTCTGTGGAGTGATGAGAGTATAAGAACTTATTATCAAACACTTGAACACCATTTTTTGCATCGGCAGGTATATAATCATACCTATCAGACTTTCTTGTAGGCTTATAAATATCAGATAAAAATGAACTAATAGCATCAGTTATTGTATATACATTACAAAATGCACCAACTATATTTTTCTTTTTAAGTGGGTCTTCAACTTTTTTCTTGTCATAATTACTTTTTGCATTTTCTTTTGATGAATATGGATACTCTGTAGTATCAAGGTAATCTTTGTAAGTATTTAATATGTCATCAGGATTAAGAACTTTACCTTTATCGAAAACTTGAAAAATATATTGACCATCCTTTGAAACCGATGGATAGAACATTAATTGTGACAATTTATATGATGCAGTATCAAATATCTCTATGTTAAATGACTGAGCTACCTTTCTTGCTATTGGCTCATATTCATTTGGTGTGACACTTCTGCTAAGTGGTATAACTAATCTAAATCTTGGCTTTTCTGGTGTAGATTTATGTGTGCTATAAACCAATGCATCATATTGAATTGACTTCTCAATGTCAAAAATAGATGATGGTGTCGCATAATCAGCATCAAGAGTAATTAAATCCCTTGATGTTATTGAAGTATAATTTTTATTTCCATCACAAGTATACCCTCCTACAAAGCCACCTTGATCCTTTATGCCATCGGCTACAGATTTATCCATTTTTTTGTATTCTTCAACAGTTTCATATGTTTTAACAGGTTCTTTTAGTTTCTTAATAATTTCATTCCATGTTAATTTGATGTTCTTAAGGTTGGTGTCGTATCTATCCTTTGCTTCTGCAATATTATATTTTCTTTCATCACTCATAAAGTTGTCCTCGCCTTATCATCTAAATAAATATCCGCTGTTATTTTCCTTGAGTCTTGATTGCCATACTTTTTAATTACGTATGGTGCATTTTCATTGATATAATCGAAGTTAAGACCACAAAGCCTACAAAATGCCACTGCCTCATCAAGTTTC
>OMRR01000133.1 GCA_900313535.1 uncultured Eubacteriales bacterium | reverse complement strand
TAATAACCATACTATTTCTTATAGCATTGATTATTTATCTCATAAAAAAATAACCTCGCCCATTGTCCAGTGGTA
The DNA here is from genome assembly GCA_900313535.1 of uncultured Eubacteriales bacterium. Lineage (GTDB taxonomy): Bacteria > Bacillota > Clostridia > Lachnospirales > Lachnospiraceae > UBA3633. Next base: position 4,149 of record OMRR01000133.1, on the reverse strand, counting down.
ATTGAGGTTATTCTTAATTATTACCTGGCATAACCGTTAGAGTTCTGCCTTTTTCATACCTACATTTTACTATTTAATTAATAATTTGTCAATATATAATAAACAAAAGGAGAGCGTATTATGAATATCGAAATCAAGTTAACAGAAGAACCGAAGTTAAAACCAAGTGACGAGAATAATCTCGGATTTGGAACAATATTTACAGACCACATGTTTATCATGGAGTACAATGGTGATAGGGGTTGGGAGAATGCAAGGATAGAAAAGTTTCATGATATCTTAGTTTCACCAGCTGCAAATGTATTTCACTATGGTCAAGAAATATTTGAAGGAATGAAGGCTTACAAGAATAATGGAGAAGTATTCATCTTTAGACCTGATATGAATGCAAAGCGTGCAAATAATTCTTTAGAGAGGCTTTGTATGCCTAAGATTAAGGAAGAGGATTTTGTAGAGGCTGTTAAAAAGTTTGTTGAGGTTGAGAAGGATTGGGTACCAAAGAGTAATGGTACAACACTTTATCTTAGACCATTTGTTATTGGTCTTGATCCTAAACTTGGAGTTCATCCATCTTCTCATTATTATTTCATAATTATTGCATCACCAAGTGGAGCTTATTATGCAAAAGGTATGAGTCCTGTATCTATATGGGTTGAGGATGAGTATGTTCGTGCTGTTAGAGGTGGAGTTGGATTCACAAAGACTGGCGGAAACTATGCTGCATCAATGGCGGGACAAGAAAAAGCTGAAGCTCATGGATGTGAGCAGACACTTTGGCTTGATGGTGTTGAGAGAAAGTATATCGAAGAAGTTGGTTCTATGAACATTTGTTTTAAGATAGATGGAAAGGTAGTAACTCCTATGTTAAATGGAAGTATCTTGCCTGGTGTCACAAGAGATTCAATAATTACTCTCTGTAAAGATTTTGGTTACGAGGTTGAAGAGAGAAGAGTTTCACTTGAAGAACTTATAGTTGCTGCTGAAAATGGAAAACTTGAGGAGTGTTTTGGAACTGGTACTGCTTGCGTTGTATCACCAGTTGGTAAGCTTATCAATAAAGATAGAACTATGGTAATCGGTAATGGTGGCATAGGACCTCTTAGCCAAAAATTATATGACACTTTAACTGGTATTCAATATAATATGATAGAAGATAAGCATGGCTGGAGAATAAAGGTATGTTAAAGACAGGCGCTGAAATAGTTATAGAGTGTTTGCTTGAACAAGGTGTAGAAGTAATTTTTGGTTATCCTGGCGGAACCATTTTGAATATCTATGATGCACTTTATAAATATGATGGGAAAATAAGACATATCTTAACTTCACATGAGCAAGGCGCAAGTCATGCTGCCGATGGATACGCAAGAAGTACTGGTAAGGTTGGAGTTTGTTTTGCTACATCTGGACCAGGGTCAACAAATCTTACTACTGGTATAGCTACTGCTTATATGGATTCTTCACCAGTTGTATTTATAAGTTGCAATGTTGGTGAAGATTTACTTGATAGAGATTCATTTCAAGAAGTTAAAATGGTTTCTATAACTAAAGCTATCACGAAATGTAATTATTTCGTTAAAGATGTAAATAAACTTGCTGATATTATAAGAGAAGCATTTTATGTAGCACAAAATGGGCGTCCTGGGCCTGTGGTTATAGATATACTAAAAAATGTAACTGCACAATCTGCTGAATATGAATTTAAAAAACCAGATCATAATTTTAATAAGAGAAGACTTGCTACTTATACCAATAGAGCGACTTACATGGATAAGAGAAGTGCACTTGATGAAAAAGATGTAAATGAAGCTGCTAAAATGATTAATGAGTCAAAACGTCCTCTTATTGTATGTGGTGGTGGAGTGGTACTAAGTAGAGCAAATAAAGAATTGACTGAATTTGCAAATAAGATAGATGCTCCAGTGGCATTTACTGTTATGGGCTGTGGTGGATATGACGGAGAGAAAGAAAGAGCCACGGGACTTATAGGAATGCATGGGACTCAAAGTTCTAACATAGCTGTAGCGAATTGTGACTTGCTTATAGTTATTGGATGTAGATTTTCAGATAGAGTTGCATTAAATAGAAATACATTTGCAAAACAAGCAAAGATTTTGCAAATAGATATTGACAGAAATGAAATTGATAAAAATGTAAAGACTACATATCATGTAGTTGGAGATGCAAAAAAAGTTTTAGAGGCGTTACTTGAAAGAGTTACTAGCAATGAACATAAGGCTTGGGTAGATTTTGTATTTTCATTCCCAACTGAAACTGAGTATGAGTTTAGCGATGAGCATTTAAATCCAAAGCAAATTGCTATGGCTGTAAAGCAAATCGCACCAAAGTACAGTATGGTAACTACAGATGTAGGTCAACATCAGATGTGGGCAATTCAGCATTTCAATTATCATTACCCAGGTCAGTTGATAACTTCTGGTGGATTTGGTACAATGGGATTTGGGCTTGGAGCGGCTATTGGTGCTAAGGTTGGAAATCCAGAACAAACTGTATTACATATTACTGGTGATGGAAGTTTCAGAATGAATTTTAATGAACTTGCTACTGAGCAACATTATAATATACCTATAATAACAATTATATTCAACAATTCAGTTCTAGGTATGGTAAGGCAGTGGCAAAACATTATATATAATAAGCATTATTCTGAAACAGTACTTGATAGAGGCCCTGACTTTGTAAAACTTGCAGAATCATTTGGATTAAAAGGTCGTAGGGTTACAAGTGAGAAAGAGTTTAGAGATACATTAGAAGAAGCAGTGAAATCAAATATCGGATGGGTCATAGATTGTGTAATTAATAAAGATGAGATGGTCCGTCCAATGGTAGGCGCTGGTTCTGATATTACGGACTTCCTAATTAAGTAATTAAAGGGCTCGCATAGCTTGTCCTTACGAATGAGGGCTCGCAGTGCTTCGCCCCTACAAAAAATATTATATATTAATTAAAGGAGAATAAAATTATGGCAAAGATGTATTATGAAAAGGATTGTGATTTAAATTATTTAAAAGGAAAGAAAATAGCAATTATTGGTTATGGTTCACAAGGACATGCACATGCACTCAATCTTAAAGATAGTGGCCTGGATGTTGCAGTAGGTCTTAGAGAAGGATCAAAGAGAATTAAGGAAGCAACTGATGCTGGACTTAAAGTTATGACAGTTTCTGAAGCAACTAAATGGGGAGACGTTATAATGATTCTTATCAATGATGAGGTTCAGGCTGATGTATATAAGAAAGATATTTTACCAAATCTTGAAAAAGGTAAAGCACTTGCATTTGCACATGGATTTAATATTCGTTATAAACAAATCGTACCACCAGAAGGTGTAGATGTATTTATGGCAGCTCCAAAGGGACCTGGTCATACAGTTCGTTCATGCTATGTAGCAGGAAAAGGCGTTCCTTGTCTTGTAGCTGTTGAGCAAAATCCATCTGGAAATGCATTAAAGATTGCTCTTGCATATATAGCAGGTATTGGTGGAGCAAAGGCAGGAATTATGGAGACTACATTCCACGATGAGACTGAGACTGACCTCTTTGGTGAGCAATGTGTACTTTGCGGCGGTGTTGTTGACCTTATGAGATGTGGATTTGAAGTACTTGTAGAAGCAGGATATGAACCAGAGAATGCTTACTTTGAGTGTATCCATGAATTAAAATTAATTGTTGATTTAATAAATAAAGGCGGAGTTCAAGCAATGAACTATTCAATTTCTGATACAGCTGAGTATGGTGAATATGTATCAGGACCAAGAGTAATTCCTCATGAAGAGACAAAAGAGAGAATGAGAAAAGTTCTTTCTGATATTCAAGATGGATCATTTGCTGGAAGATGGATAGCAGAAAATAAGAGTAACGGAAGAGCATTCTTCAACTCAAAGAGAGATAGTTTAAAAGATCATTTGATGGAGAAAATTGGAAAAGAACTTCGTGAGAATATGATTTGGGGTAAGGATACTAACCTTGATACGGCATCTAACTAATGAGAAGAATCGTTAATGGCAAGCAACTAATTAATTATAAACCAGTGGTTATAGCCACTGGTTTTTTGTTGTGGATAAAATGTTGAAAAATGAAAAAATTTATGCCCTGTAAGGTAGTATAATAACAGGGCATAAGTCAAGATGCT
>OMRR01000136.1 GCA_900313535.1 uncultured Eubacteriales bacterium | reverse complement strand
TCAAAGTAACTGTCATCTTCTACATAAAGTCCAAGTGATTTTAGATAGTCAATTTCCGCTTTGTCTTCTGCTTTTCGTATAAGTTCTCCCCTGTATGCACTCTTACTAAACCCAAATCTCAAATCTTTAAAATATACTGACCTGTTTTTGTATTTGCCATCTACATATAAGACAAATACAATATTTTTTATACTTCTATCAAATGTAAAAGATATCGTTTTTTGCTCTGTATAATTAAACTCATCGTTATAGTATAAATATTCATCAAGATTGCCTTTGTCATATTCAACTTTATCATAAACTATAAGCCTGCAGCTTGTTCCATTATTAGAACCATTTGTATATTCAGTGGCGATTTTCCCTGTTATTTTATTGAAATTATTTACATGATTTTCAAATACTATATAACTTCCATTGCCTCTAATTTTTAATGCATTCTTCCACAATGTCTTAGTGTATATCTTCCCTTTAGTATTGCTTTGATAGCCACTGCCACCTGCAATGTATTTTGTCATATCTCTATCAATAAGAGTATTGAATATCTTTTCTAATTTATTTCTAAATACAACCCCTTCAGTAATTATAATCTGGGATGGTGTGGAATTAATACTTCTATTCCTGTTTCCGTAATATACATCTTCCTTGCTATCTACAACTTTTTCTATATGCTCAATACTATAATCTTTACTTCCTATATAATACTCTACTGGTTTAAGCTCTGCATCTATTTCACGACCAAGGTTATCCAGTACAGTATAGTCTCTTGATAAGTTATCCGTAATTAGATAACCATTTTTATCAAAATAGTACTTATATGCGATATCACTTCCTGTTGCAATAGACACAAGCACAAATGAATTTTTCACATATGAATCTTCATCATTTATATTGGTTAACCACTTATGAATGATTTTAGTAGTTCTATTAACTTTCGCAACCTTTCCATCTATCTTTTCAAAAAATGTTAGTTTTTCCTTTTCTTCACTTACCACAATCTCTTCAGTTAACCAGTTCGGCTGATAATAGTATGATGCATATGGGGCATTTATTTTTGTTTTACTTTCATCAAAATTATGGTCTTTATCTTCTGATACAACGATTTCCTTACTCTCATCAATTCTTTTACTTTTACTTTCCAATTTTTTTGATTCTGTTTTTACTGTGGCACTTCTTTTTACAGTTGTTGTTTCTGGGTTTTGTATTTTTATTGTTTCAGCTTTATTATCACAAGATTTAACTATAAACATAGTTATAATTAAAAGAATCATAAAAAGAAAAACTATTATTGCTACTTTAATCTTCATCTTTTATTTTTCTAAATCTTGCATTATTTATATATACTCTTTCTGATATATTTCCACTCTTTATAGTAAGTTTTAGTTCAACTGTTTTCTTTCCATCAAGGTCAAGTTCTACTACTTGAGGCTCTCCATCAGTAAAATCATCTATCGTTTCTAATAGTTTGTCATCTGCATATATTGATAATGTTGCATCAAGTTCTCTTCTATAGGTTTCATTTGTATGATTTTCATTGCTAATTTCAAAGTACATATAGTTATACTTATTTAATAAAAACTTGACTCTTGAGTTGTTTCCTTTTAGTGCCATACAATTTTCCCATGTGTCGCCATTAAATATAGTCACATCTTCAGCCTCTTTATCAAATTTATTAGATGAAGATATGAATTTAATAGCATTTCTGCCTGGTATAATCCTTCCGTCCTTTCCTATAGCAACATCATCATGGTCACCTTTACTATAAATAATGCCACTTTCAGGCACCACATCCGACAATGGCTTATAGACACCAGTCACTTTGTCTATAACTTGCCCATCAATTGATTCATCATTTGGCAGAGTTTCTGACCCCAAATGCCATGTGTCATCTATCTTCTGCCTCAATTTCTTATTTATACTTTTAGGTATTAGAACATTGCCATATAAATAGTTTTCTGTTTCACTTATCTTTGGTCCATATTCTATGTCCTCATTAGTTATAACTTTGCTTGTGGATATCATCTTACGAACCACAACACCATTTTCTAACAGTTGGCCCTTATCATTAGTAACTTTCCCATCATAATGGGTATAGTTTGTTGCAAGCATCCCCAACTCATTAAACCTATAACATTCGGCTATACTATCGCCATTATCATCTATCCATACCCAAGTATTCTTTGCTATTATCCCATCATCAGTATGATATGCTGTTACACCATCAATTGTTAACATGCGACCAGCAAAAGAAACATTAACTATTACAAATGAGAATATTATTATATGTATAAATACTGCTCTTTTATCAAAAATCATACTCAAACAATCCATACATCGCTATTTAATCATAAGTTCCGTTATGGTGCTACCTTTTTCTAAAATTATCAATTAGACCTTAATTTTACACTAAAATTGATAAAAATACAATAGAGATTTCAAAAAAATCATTAATAATTGGTGATTTTAGACTTTCGTTCAAATAAATATAAATGTGTAAGTATGATAAGCATCATACCTTTATTAAGTTTACCTATGACAAAAAAATGAGATTACAAAATCTCAAAAATAATAAGAATCTATGGGAAAGCAATAAAAAATACTAGTTTTAAGGCAAAAAAAAAGAGACAATTGTCCAGTAATTATTTCATAACGGAACTTATGATGCTATTTTATTTTGAGGCTATCCATTGTCATCTTGTCTGATAATTCTGATAAAGTCTTTGTCAAGTAAATCCTTGTTGTTTCAATACTTTTATGACCTAAAATATCAGCAAGAACACTTAGAGCATCCTCGCCATAAATATCAATAAACTTTAATGCGAAATAATGCCTCAAATTATGTGGATGTAGTTTCTTAATTCCTATACCAAGCCTTAGTCCTAATCTTTTCATTTTTCTTCCAATCTCTGTCCTATCTAAAGTAAATATGGCACCTTTTATTATTCCCTTTCTCTCGCAGTAATCAGACAATTCAATTTTTAAATCTTTAGGAAGTGGTACTTGCCTACAAGTTCCCTTATTATCTACATCAATATAACCATTTTGTAGTGATTCATAAGTAATTGATTTAGTTTCAGATGCTCTCATTCCAGTCTGAACTAAAGACCTAAGTACACAGTGCAATTCTTCATCTTCATTCTTTGCCTCATTTAATAATTTACTTAATTCTAAATCTTCCAATTTCTCAGCATCATTAATAAATAGTTTCCTTTGTTTATCTAACTGGCTTGCCTTTAAATCAGCAAGTTTATGAAACTCTAAAAACTGATTCATACCTACGATCTTAATGTTAATTGAAGATACTAAATACTTCTTTCCTTCCTCGTACTCATCATGTCTTAAATGTTCCACAAAATTTCTAACTGCAATACCATCAATCGTTTTAATTGCATCCTCATCAAAAATTCCTGTAAAATCACAAAAGGCACGAACAGATATGCAGTATGCATCCACTGTGCTTTCTGCAACTTGTTTGTCTCCCCACAGATAGTCTCTAAATTTGTTTGCGACTATACTTCCATAGTCTCTTTCATGATACTTAATCATAAAAATGTCCTCCCATAATTTTTTTGAAACTTATATCAAGTTTCTTCTACTATAATTTTAAGACAAAAAAAGAACACTCATAATAGAGTGTTCAAACGATT
>OMRR01000145.1 GCA_900313535.1 uncultured Eubacteriales bacterium | reverse complement strand
TTGAAGCAATTTTTAATTTTGAAAAAATGGATTTATCTTCAAAAATAAAGGAAAAGATTAAATCCTTTGTAGAATTAATAGTTTTATTAAAAGAAGAAAATGAAATAGATGGAATAATAGACAAATTACTTAAAAATTGTTATGAAGATTTTTTACTTGATGAATATGGTGAAGAGGAAGGAAAGGAAAGACTTGAAAATATTTATGAACTTAGAAATAAAGCTATAACTTTCAAAGAAACTTATCCAGAAAATGCAGATAATGATATATTGAAAGATTTTGCTAGCAATATGTCAGCACATGTAATACTTGAAGACTTTTTATATGAGATAGCACTTGTGTCAGATACTGATGATTTGAATGATATGGATGAAAAAGTTACGCTTATGTCACTCCATGCATCTAAAGGTCTTGAATATGACAATGTGTATCTTACTGGCATGAATGAAGGTATTTTCCCATCATACCAATCAATTACTGCAGATGATAGCACTGCGGAAGTTGAGGAAGAAAGAAGGCTGTGTTATGTAGGGGTCACTAGAGCAAGAAAGAGATTATATCTTAGTGCTGCAAGACGTAGAATGCATAACGGAAGTTACAATACATATCTTGTAAGTAGATTTGTAGATGAGATAGATAGTGATGCAGTAATTAAAAATGCCCTTGCAAAGCAAACATTACTTGGTAATGATTTTTCTGATGAAGATAGGTGGGATTATAATAAAAAGAAGAATTATGGTCGTAGCAAGTTTAATGGATATTTATTTAATGCCAATGAAAGAAAGTACATAGATGGTAGTTTTAATTCTGTGTCAAAGGTGGATTTAAAGAAAAGCATTGATACATATAAGACAGGATCAAATATAGTCAAGGCTTCAAGTCTTGATTATAAAGAAGGTGATAGAGTTACACATGTTAAATTTGGAGATGGCAAGGTTATAAAAATAGAAGATATTGGTAGAGATTATGAAGTTACAGTTCAATTTGATGATATAGGTACAAAAACATTGTTTGCAACATTTGCAAAATTAGAGAAGATTTAGGGGGTAAATATGCCAAAGATTAAAATCACAGATACTACTTTGAGAGATGCTCACCAGAGCCTTATAGCTACAAGAATGCCATATAGTGTGATGGAGCCAGTACTTGATGATATGGAAAAAGTTGGTTTTCATGCTGTAGAGTGTTGGGGTGGTGCCACTTTTGATGCCTGCCTTAGGTTTTTAAAAGAAGACCCTTGGCAGAGGCTTAGAAATTTCAAAAAACATTTTAAGAATACTAAGTTACAAATGTTATTTCGTGGACAAAACATTTTGGGATATAATCATTATGCAGATGATACCGTTGAATATTTTGTAAAAAAATCAATTGAAAATGGTATAGATATAATTAGGGTATTTGATTGTTTAAATGATATAAGAAATTTGAAAACTTGTATTGATGCTACAAAGAAGGAAGGCGGACATCTGCAAGTAGCATTTTCATATACTTTAGGTGATGCCTATACTTTAGAGTATTGGGCTAAACTTGCTAAAGACTTGGAAGATATGGGTGCAGACTCAATTTGTATAAAAGATATGGCTGGTTTATTGCTACCATATACTGCAGAAAAACTAGTTAGTACACTTAAAAAATCTACAAAATTGCCTATTGAATTGCATACCCACTACACTTCAGGTATGGCATCTATGACTGTATTAAAATCAGTAGAAGCAGGATGTGATATAGTTGATACAGCGCTTTCTCCATTTGCACTCGGCACATCGCAACCAGCTACAGATGTAATAGTAAAAGCATTTGAAGGTACAGAGTATGATACTGGTTTAGATATTAATAAGTTAATTGATTTGGCTAAGTATTTTGAAAAATATAGAGAAGAGTGCTTGGAAAATGGATTATTAAGCCCAAAGGTTTTGGGGGTAAATGTAAATACATTAAAGTATCAAGTGCCAGGTGGTATGCTTTCAAATCTTATATCTCAATTGACAGAGGCTGGAAAACTTGATAAGTTAAATGAAGTATTGGAAGAGATACCAAGAGTGAGAGAAGACTTTGGTCAACCTCCGCTTGTAACCCCTTCATCACAAATAGTCGGTACTCAGGCTGTAATGAATGTTCTTGCAGGAGAGAGATATAAGATGGTGCCAAAAGAGTCAAAGAAATTAGTACACGGAGAATTTGGACAAACTATAAAACCGATGAATAAAGAAGTTGTAAAGAAAATATTGGGCGATGAACCACAGATTAAAGGTAGACCAGCTGACAATATCAAACCACAACTTGAGACATTTGAAAAAGAGATTGCATACTATAAGGAACAAGATGAGGATGTATTGTCATATGCCTTATTCCCTCAAGTTGCCAAAGACTTTTTTGAGTATAGGATGGCAAAGAAGACGGGTGTTGATCCAAGTCTAGTTGATAAAGAACAAAAGATATATCCAATTCAATAGTATATTCTAAAGGAGGGCTAAGTTTATGAAAGGAATAATTTTAGCAGGAGGATCTGGTACTCGTTTATACCCTTTGACAATGGTAACTTCAAAACAATTATTACCTATCTATGATAAACCTATGATATATTATCCGTTATCTGTGCTTATGCGTGCAGGTATTAAGGACATACTTATTATTTCTACACCTCAGGATACACCAAGGTTTGAGGATTTGCTTAAAGATGGAAGTCAATTTGGTATTAGTTTGTCGTATAAAGTTCAACCAAGCCCAGATGGATTAGCCCAGGCGTTTATAATTGGAAGTGAGTTTATTGGCAATGATAGTGTGTCAATGATATTGGGTGATAATATTTTTTATGGACATGGTTTTGCTGATAAAACTAAGAGGGCAAGTGAAAGAAAAGAAGGCGCTACGATTTTTGGATACTATGTAGATGATCCTGAAAGATTTGGTATAGTTGAATTTGATAAGAATGGTAAGGCAATAAGTATAGAAGAAAAACCAGAGAAACCAAAGTCTAATTACTGTGTTACAGGATTATACTTTTATGATAATAAGGTTGTAGATTATGCTAAAAATTTAAAACCTTCCAAGAGAGGGGAATTAGAAATTACAGATTTAAATAGGATTTATCTTGAAAATGAAAAGCTTAATGTGGAATTATTAGGAGCAGGGTTTACTTGGCTTGATACTGGAACTCACGAGTCACTTGTAGAGGCTACTAACTTTGTCAAAACTATTGAAGATCATCAACATAGAAAAATTGCGTGCCTTGAAGAAATAGCATATTTGAACGAGTGGATTGACAATGCTAAGATGGAAGAGGCATATGAGAAATATAAAAAGAATGAGTATGGCAAGTATTTAAAAGATGTACTTGATGGCAAGTATATAAAACAAAAGTAATAGATATGAGTATATAAATAAAGGAGATTAGTTATGAATATTATTGTTACTGGTGGTGCTGGATTTATTGGTGGAAATTTTATGCATTATATGGTTAATAAATATCCAAATGATAATATCATTTGCATAGATGTATTGACATATGCTGGCAATATGGAAACTTTAGAACCAATAAAAGATAAAAGCAACTATAAGTTTTATAAGGTTGACATAACAGATAGAAAAAGTATCTTTGAAATATTTGAAAAGGAAAAACCAGATTATTGTATAAACTTTGCTGCAGAATCTCATGTGGATAGGTCTGTGGAGAATCCAGAGGTATTTTTAAAAACAAACATACTTGGAACACAGGTACTTATGGATGCATGCAGAAAATATGGTATAAAAAGGTATCATCAAGTATCAACTGATGAAGTATATGGTGATTTACCACTCGATAGATTGGATTTGCAGTTTGATGAGAATTATCCTATAAAAACTTCGAGTCCATATTCAGCTTCTAAAGCATCTGCAGACTTACTTGTGATGGCATATCATAGGACCTTCAAATTACCTTGTACAATTAGTAGATGTTCTAATAATTACGGACCTTATCATTTCCCTGAAAAATTAATACCACTTATGATTAGTAGAGCGCTAAATGATGAAAAGTTACCTGTATATGGTGAAGGAAAAAATGTTAGAGATTGGCTATATGTTGAAGACCACTGTAGGGCTATAGATATGATAGTGAGAGATGGCAAAGATGGAGAAGTTTACAATATAGGTGGACATGAAGAAAGAGCAAATATTGATATAGTAAAACTTATATTAAAAAAATTGGGAAAGCCAGAATCTTTAATTGAATTTGTGAAAGATAGACCAGGTCACGATTTGAGATATGCGATGAATCCTGCCAAAATTGAAAATGAACTTGGATGGAAACCTTCAGTTACTTTTGAAGAGGGCATAGATAAAACCATTAGCTGGTATTTGTCCAATAAAAAGTGGTGGGAACATATCATTAGTGGTGAATATAAAAACTATTTTGATAAAATGTATGGTTATAGAATGGAAAAATAATGTCAAATGATAAAGTGTGTATATTGGTAACCGGTGTCACTGGACAACTTGGTTTCGATATAGTGAAGGAATTGAATAAAAGAAATATTAGTTGCATTGGTGTTGGAAGTAAGGATTTAGATATTACTAATAAAGATGATGTAGAGAAGTTTTTTGCTAATCATAATATCTCACATGTTATACATTGTGCTGCCTACACTAAGGTAGATATGGCTGAAGATGAGAAAGAGTTAAACCATAAAGTAAATGTAATTGGCACACAAAATATAGTAAATGAATGCAAAAAGAGTAATCTTACAATGATGTATTTTTCCACAGATTATGTGTATAGTGGCTTGGGGGAGACTCCATTTAAAGAAAATGATGAGTTAAACCCTATAGGTGAGTATGCTAAATCAAAACTTGATGGTGAAAAAATAGTTAAAGAGTTAGAAAAGTACTTTATATTAAGAATATCATGGGTATTTGGCAAAAATGGAAATAATTTTATAAAAACCATGGTTAAATTGTCAAGTACAAAAACTGAATTAAAGATAGTATCGGATCAAATTGGTTCACCTACATATACAGTTGATGCGGCGAAGGTAGCTGTGGATATGATAGAAACTGATAAGTATGGAATATATAATGTAACAAATGAAGGTTTTGTGTCATGGGCAGATTTTGCGAGAGAAATATTTAAATTAATAGGCGCTGATGTAAAAGTATATGATATTAGTACTGAAGAGTATAATGCAAAAGCAAGCAGACCTAAAAATTCAAGACTGGATAAATCAAAACTAGTTGAGTGCGGATTTAATAAATTACCTACCTGGCAAGATGCATTGGATAGATATTTAAAAGAAGAGAACTTTAAAAAGTAATTATATAGAGGAGAAGAAATGGGCAAGTATTTTGGAACAGATGGCTTTAGAGGAGAGGCAAATGTAAGTCTTACAGCTGACCAAGCATTTAAGATTGGTAAATTCCTTGGTTATTACTATAGTAAAAAGAATAAAAATTGTAAGGTGCTAATTGGAAAAGATACACGTAGGTCAAGTTATATGTTTGAATATGCGATTGCCGCAGGCATAACATCTACTGGTGCAGATGTATATCTTTTACATGTCACAAGCACACCATCAGTAAGTTATGTAGTTAGGACAGAACAATTTGATGTAGGAGTAATGATTTCTGCATCACATAATGTATATAGTGACAATGGAATTAAATTGATTAATTCAAATGGTGAAAAACTTGAAGAGAGTGTCACAGATATGATAGAGGACTATCTTGATGGAAAGATTCCTGAAGTTCCATATGCTACCAAAACGGATATTGGAAGGACAGTAGATTATTTCGCTGGTAGAAATAGATATATAGGATATCTAATATCAATACCTATGAATAGTTTCAAAGGGAAAAAGGTAGCGCTTGATCTTGCAAATGGTTCTGCGTTTCAAATAGCTAAAGGTGTGTTTGATGCACTTGGCGCTGAAACATATGTGATAAATAATACACCAAATGGTGCTAATATTAATGACAATGCAGGCTCAACACATATAGAAGGTTTGCAAAAGTATGTAATTGAAAATAAGATGGATGTTGGTTTTGCCTATGATGGTGATGCTGATAGATGCCTTGCCGTTGATGAAAATGGAAATATTGTAGATGGTGATAAAATATTATACATCTGTGGCAAATTGATGCATGAAGAAGGAAAATTAAAAAAAGATACAGTCGTCACAACTGTTATGTCAAATCTTGGTTTATATAAAGCATTTGATAAGATAGGAATTAAGTATGAAAAGACAGCTGTAGGTGATAAAAATGTGCAAGCGTCAATAGCATTAAATGATTACTCTCTTGGTGGAGAGCAGTCTGGGCATATAATTTTTGCTAAGCATGCAAATACAGGTGATGGTGTGCTTACTTCACTCAAACTTATGGATGCAGTGATAAGTAAAAAAAATACACTTGGAGAACTTGCAAAGGATGTGGAGTTATACCCACAGTCATTAAAGAATGTCAAAGTCAGTGATAAGATTAAGTGCATGGAAGATAAGGATGTACTTAAGGTTAAAGATGAAGTAGATGCAGCGCTTGGAAATGATGGTAGATTATTACTTAGAGCATCTGGCACTGAAAATGTAGTGAGAATAATGATTGAAGCTACTGATTTAAAAATTTGTGATAAGTATACTAAAATGATAGAAGATGTAATTATTAAGAAAGGCTATATTGTATAATGCTTAGAGTTATAGTGACAAGTATAGTATTGTTTTTCATATCGCAAAGTGTGGCATGCGGTAAAATTTGTATTTCGACAAAAAAACTTGATTTTTTATTCTATAATTTTCTTGCCATATTTTGTATATATAGCTTTTTAAATATTTTCTTATGGAATTATCAAATTAACTTTTTGATAGTAATTAGTATATTCTTTTTATTATCATTAACTATGTACTATGTGCATGAATTTAGAGGTACAAATATCAATTTTTCTGACATTTTATCAATAAATACTGCAAAAGAAGTGGCGAGTGGGTATAAATATAGGGTAAAACCTATATTCATTTTTGTATTTGTGATAATTATATTTGAATATATTATTCATATCGCATATTTTAAGATTGACATATTTGAAAATTACTTCAAAGGTATTAATGGAGTTAATGGAAATAATATATTAGTTTTTAGATTGTTACTGCATGAAATTACACAGATTATATTATTTTTTGTTTCATTCTTTTTGCTTAAAGATAAGATATCATCTACAAAGTACGATTATTCTTTATTCGCAGGAGAAAATGAGGGATATATATATAATTTTATTTCATCTATACCAATTTTTTCTAAAGCTGATAGTGAAGACGATAATAGCGCTATAGAAGATTTTATAAATTACATTAAGTATAGAGGGGATGACGAAGAAAACACAGAAAATGCACAAAATAATGATATAATTGATTTAGAATCTGAAGATTACCCCGTGGTGGACATGGAAGACTATCCACACGTTATTGTTATAATGAATGAGAGTTTTGGATTTGCTCAAGACTTTGTTAGTACAAATATTGAGGTGACACCATATTATAATAGTTTAGATGGAGTGACAAAGGGAAATCTATATGTCAATACATTTGGCGGAGGCACTGCTAATACTGAGTTTGAATTTCTTACCTGTATGACTATTGGAAATTATGAATATCCTGTAATGCCATACAATAATTTTGTAAAGAGCGATAAGTATAGTCTTGCAAGGTTGTTTGATAACTTAGGATATAAGACTATTGCCATGCACCCATATACAGCCACAAATTATCACAGGGATGTTGTATATAAAAGATTTGGTTTTGACGAATTGCTTTTCTTTGATGACTTTAAAAATAAAGAATATGTAAGAAGTTTTGTAAGCGATAAATCAATGTATGATGAAGTAATCAGGCGCTATGAAATGGTAAAAAACTCAAATGAAAAAATGTTTTTATTTGGCATTACTATGCAGAACCATAGCGGCTATAGCGATTTTGATGGTAAAAGCATTAGCACCAATATAAAAGCTGATGATAAGGAATCAATTGATTCATATTTATCACTTATGAAGATTTCTGATAATGCTATAAAAACTTTAATTGATTATTTCAAAAATGAAAGCGAGAGGGTAGTGATTTTGTTTTTTGGGGATCACAATGCAAGCTTTGGAACTGAAATTAATAAGTTGGTATATGAGAATAAGTGTGAATATGAGTGTACTAATGCATATAGGACACCATTCTTCATTTGCGATAATATGAGTAGTGAAAGTAATTATATAGAGTCCATATCTGCTAATTTCTTGAGTATTGAATTACTAAAAAAAGCTAATCTGCCAATGGATGCAATGCATTTACTTGCAAATAAGGTCTATAAAGAGTATTCGACTTATAATTATCACAAGATGCTATCAAAGAAGGATAACAAGCTATATGACATTAAAAATGATTTGTATATGAAGCTTGAAAAAGGATATTTGAAATAATGGATATATATTTTGATAATTCTGCCACTACAAAAATTGATTTAACTGTATTGGCAAAAATGAATGAATTGAATGATAGTTTATATGCTAATCCTTCAGCAATGCATAGGCTTGGTTTTTTGGTTGAAGAGGAAGTGAAAAAAGCTACAGAAGGTATTGCAAAGAATATAAATGCTGAAGCAAAAGAGATTATATGGACATCCGGTGGGAGTGAAAGCAATAATCTAGCGATTAAAGGATATTTAGATGCTTATAAAAGGAAGGGCAATAGACTTATCACAACTACTATTGAACATCCATCCGTATATAGATGCTTTAAAAAACTTGAGGAGGATGGCTTTGACGTTAGATACTTGAAAGTTGATAGCACAGGACACATTGACATTGAAGAACTTAAATCATTAATTGATGATAACACAATATTGGTATCTATAATGTACGTAAATAATGAGATAGGTTCTGTGCAGGATATTGATAATATTGGAAAGACTATTAAAACTATAAATAATAATTGTGCTTTCCACGTTGACTTTGTACAGGGATACGGGAAGTATAGAGTAGATGTAAAGAAATCAAAGATAGATTTTTTATCAATAAGTTCACATAAGTTTTATGGGCCAAAAGGTGTTGGAGTTTTATATAAAAATAAAGATGTAAGGATTAATCCCATCATACTAGGTGGGTCACAGCAAAATGGTTATAGAGCAGGAACTTTAAATACAACAGGAATTATAGGTACTTATGTTGCAAGTGATTTGGTATATACTAATTTAAATGATGAGTTTACGAGACTAAAAAATCTAAAGAAATTCTTAATAGATGAATTATTAAGTTTGGACAAAAAATATGGTATAATTACTATAAATAGCAATATGGATGATACTTTTGCACCTCATATCGTATCCATTAGTTTTAGAGGTATAAGGGCAGAAGTTATGCTACATGCTTTGGAGGAAAAAGGCGTTTATGTGTCTTCTGGATCTGCATGTTCATCACATGATAAAAAAACAAGTAGCACTTTACTTAGCATTGGTCTAAAGCCTGAAATTGCAGAATCTACTATAAGGATTTCATTTGGAAGATACAATAACGAAAATGAAATTATTTCATTTATTTCAATACTTGATGAATTGATACCGAAGTTGAATATTAAAAAATAGTATGGTGAATAATGTTAAAAAGTTAAGCCTTTTATTGTTTACTTTATTTGTAGTTGTATTTTTATATGTTGTTCCTTCATATTGTTTGTGGGGAGTAACTGATAAGGGTGGTATTTATTGGGTGGAACCCGATGGCACTCTCGCTTTAGATGGTTGGAAATTAATTTATGACAATAATACAGGTGTAGGATATTATTATTATTTCAATAAGAATGGTTTTATTTTGCTTGATGATATCACACCGGATTATAATATAGTTAATGCTGAAGGAAAAAGAATTAATATAGATGGTACAGTTGAGGCTGTGAAAGTAGATAGCATAGAACTTGATAGTGACTCGGATAAGAGTATATATAGTGCGGAAATTTTGTCACAAATTAAAGCAGATACAGATGTAGTTAGTGTGCAAAAAGGATTGGTATCTTCAGGAGAACATATTATTTCAAAAGACCCAACAGAGTTTAGTGGTCCAAGCCCTGCCGATGGCATACTTAAACAGGATCCAAATGCACCAGCACAGTATATTTTGGGGCCAAATGTTGTATTGAAGAACGAAAAGAAAAGTTCTGCATATGATTCTACTATAAATAAGAATATGCAAGAACATATTAAATCTGGAGATAAGTACAGTAAGAAAGTAAATGGAACAACTTTCAATAAATCAAAGTGGAAAGATGTAATGGCACTTAAGGGTACAGGGGCAAGTATAGTATTTGAAAACCCAAGTAGGAACTTTAATAAATTAAAAGGTAGAATAGCTACTCATTATTTTTCTTATACTGAAAGAACAACTCAATGTACATTTACAATATATAATGAAGATGATGGTGAGGAATTATTTACTACTTCAGATTTTAATTACAATGCTGGTACATCATTTGAATGTACATTCCCTAAAAAGACTTCAGCAATTAGATTTGAATTAGAGGTAAGCGGACAGTATACTTCAAGAGTTTGCTATCTTAGATCTTGCGAATTTGGATTTGATAAAGAAGCATATGAAGAGGAGCTCTATGAAGATGAGGTAAATGCTGAATATATTAGAAAAGTCGGCACTGTATCTGAAACAACATATGAAGATGAGGATGAAAATCCAAATGTGCCAATGGGAGAAGTTTCTTTAGAGGGAGAAGACCCAGGTGCAAGATATAGAAGATTAAATAATGTAAATGAGGACATATACTGGGCTACTTATGAGTATGATGAATCAGATGATACTATTACAGAAGCAATGAAAGCATCAATATCTGAAGCAAGGAAAAAACTTGACGCACAAGCTACTGAAAAAGATAAAATTTCTGGTCCTGCTTTTGATCCTAAACTAATAGACGCGACAGAAGCTATAGGACCTGATGGGTCAACTCGCTTTATCGAGGCTCATGAAGGAGAGTAAGGTGAAAAGTATTGATTATTTAAAATTGTTAGCAAATCAATTTCCAACTCAGGAGAAGACTTGTGTTGAAATCGCAAATTTGAACTCTATATTAACTCTGCCCAAAGGGACAGAGTTTTTTCTTTCAGATTTGCATGGTGAGAATGAAGGATTCATTCATTTACTTAGGTCGGCATCAGGGGTGATAAGGTCAAAATTAAAATTCATTTTCAAAGATGTGATGAGTGATGAAGAAATACTTGAATTTGCAAATATTATTTATTACCCAGAAGAAAAACTTGATGCTATAGATTTAAGGAAGAAAGAAACTCATGATTTTCAAAGGACTACAATAATAAGACTTATTAGTGTGGTTAAAGATATAGCTAGTAAGTATTCAAAATCGAAGGTACGTAAGTCGATTCAACAGGAATATGTGTATTTGCTTGATGAATTATTGTACAAAGATACGGATAGAGATAATGTAAAAAAAGAGTTTTATTATGAGGAGATAGTAAACTCTATCGTAGAAATTGGACTTGGTAAAAGATTTATGATTGCTATGTGTAAACTTATACAAAAATTAGCAGTTGACACATTACATATAGTTGGAGATATGTTTGATAGAGGACCAAGACATGATTTAATACTTGATGAATTGATTAATTTCCATAATATTGATGTTGAGTGGGGTAACCATGATATAGAATGGATGGGTGCGGCTCTTGGAAATGAGACTTTGATACTAAATGCACTTAGAATTGCTGTAAGATATAATTGCTATGATATGCTTGAAGATGGTTATGGTATAAGTCTTAGAGCTTTGAATGATTTCGCGGCAAGAACTTATGAAAATGATAATTGCGAAATATTTATACCTAAGATTCTTGATGAGAATAAGTATGATGTAGTTAGACCAAGTTTATCAGCTAAGATTCATAAGGCACTAGCAATAATGCAATTTAAAGTGGAGGGTGCACTTATTAAAAAGCATCCAGAGTATGGCATGAGTAATAGAATTATGCTCGAAAGAATTAACTATGATGACTTCACTGTGGATGTTGATGGTAAAAAATATAAAATGAAGGACACTAATTTCCCTACCATTGATAAAAATGATCCACTAAAACTTTCAGAAGAAGAAAATAGTTTACTTAAATCTCTTAAGATGAGTTTCATGCATTCACGAAAACTTAAAGAACATATTAAGTTTTTATTTGACAAAGGTAGTTTATATAAAATCCATAACGGCAATTTATTGTATCATGGCATCATACCTTTTGATGAGAATATGGAATATGATACTTTCAAGGGATTTGATGGCAAGCAGAATTTATCTGGAAAATCTTTGCTCGACTACTTTGAAACTATTATAAGAGGAGCTTACAATGATGTAAACCTTCATAAGTTCGATAGCGATAATGTTGACGCAATGTATTATATGTGGTGTGGCAGTAAGTCGCCATTATTTGGCAAAGATACTATAAAGACATTTGAGATATATTTTGTAGAAGATAAAGAAGTGCAGGTTGAAAATAAAAATCCGTATTATAAGTTTTATCAAGATGAAAATATAGCAATCAAAATCCTTAAATCATTTGGTCTTGATGAGACAGGACATATTATTAATGGACACGTGCCAGTAAAAGTTTTAAAGGGTGAAAGCCCTATAAAGGCAAATGGAAGACTATTCATTATAGATGGTGGCATGTCAAAGAGTTATCAAAAGAGTACTGGAATTGCTGGCTACACATTAATTAGCGATTCTATACACCTTACTATAGCTACACATAAGCCATTTGAAAAGGGCAAACTCAATACACCTGAGACAAAGGAAGTGGAAAATATAGCAAAGAACGGAAGATTGCGTGTAAGGGATACCGATAGGGGCAAAGAAATAATGGCCAAAATAGAAGATTTAAAAGAATTATTAAATGCGTATAGAAATGGACTAATTAAGGAAGAATAGGGCATATAGCCCTATTTTTTATTAGACAAATACTATAAAAATGCATATAATATACACAAAATGGACACAAAATTTATTTAATATTAGTATATGCGTATGAAAGCGTTGAAAAGATTTATAGTCTTAATTACTTTTATATTTGCTGTGGAATCAAATATGTTTATATTTGCTAAAGATGTTAAAGGGCAAGAGTATATAAATAAGACATTGATCACATTAAAAATTATAGAAGATAGTAGTAATATGAATGAGCCTGTGACAAGAGCAGAGTTTGCTAAGATGATAGTAAGAGCATCAGAATATAGAGAAAAAACTTTTGATAATATATCAGAAGTTGTATGCAATGATGTAGGAATTAATGCTCCTTATGCTGCATATATTAAAAAAGCACTTGATGCTGGCTACATGTATACATATCTTGGAGGCTTTTTTAAACCATACGACTATATAAAATATGAAGATTTGTCGAGAGCCTGTCTTGCACTTTTATCATATAATAATGATGACTTTAGATCTAATCAGGTGCAGGGTAGAAATTTAAAATTTGAAAGCCTTGAGTTAAATAGAAACATTGATAAAAAAGATAAAGAAACATTATATAAAATTGATATAGTAAATGGAATTTATAATACATTGAACGAAAAGATAAAGGACTCAAATACTATATATGCTGAGTCAATATTTGAAAAAATAATTATAGATGCTGATAAGGAAATCAATGCATCTGAATATGTAGAATCAAAAACCGATGGTCCATTTTTTGTAAAAAAGGAAAATGATTTGAACATTCCATTTGAGATTACAAAACACAATGTATACATTAATGGAAAACAATGCACTATAGAAGAGTTGAAAGATGATATTGTCAATTATGGTTATGCGATATATTATCTAGATATAGATAAGAAAATGTTGTATGCATATACAGAGCGACAGGACATAAGTGCACCGATAATGCTTAGAAGAGGGTATGTATATAGAATACATTATTCAGCATCAAATATGACAGTGCCATATAGAGTTGATATAGATAATTATAAGTATATGCTGGATAGTGAACAAGCAAAATTCGATTTTTCTGCAAGCGGATGCTTTAAAGTGGATGATGAAATAGTATATCTGTGCAATAAGATGAATGATGTAAATAGTTCATATCGTGATTCAAAAGGCAAGAGGATATATGATGATGGTGAGACAGAACCATATAATGGTTCAATAGTTGTTGCATTTAGTGCAAGTTTGATAAAAGAGGAATAAATATGAAAAGATACTTTAAGAAATTAATAGGAGTGATATTGATAATTGCAAATGTAATGAGTTCAGTTTCTATGAGTTTTGCTGCTACTACAGCTGGTCAAGAGATGAGAACCCAGGTGCTTTATCTTGCAGACATTATCACGAATGACAATTTTATGAATGAAAATGTCACAAGAGGTGAATTTGCTAGAATGATAGTAAAAGCATCTAAGTTTAAAGATAGCGTATCATACTATGATTCAATTACAGCATTTTCTGATGTGGATAGCAACAATGAATTTGCTCCATTTATAAAGATTGCTACGAATGAAGGATATATGACATCTTATCTTGGAGGACTTTTTAAACCAAATGATTATGTCACATATAAAGATTTGACACGAGGCTGTCTTGCTTTACTTGGATATGAGAATGCTGACTTTACTGGTAGTCAAATTGCTGGAAGGTATGAATTATTTTGTTCTTTGAAAATGAATGACAATATAGACAAAACTATTAATGAATTCGTAACAAAAAAAGATTGTGTAAATGGAATATATAACACTTTTAAAGCTAATAAAAAGGGTGGAAATTCTGCCTATGGACCAAGCGTATTTACTAATTTATCTGTAAATAAAGATGGAGATTTAAATGCAACTGGACTTACTAAAACAAAGCTTGAAGGACCTTTTATACTAAAGAGGGGAGAAGCCTTTAACCTAGCTATACCATTTGATATAACTACTGCTAATATATTTATTAATGGTACATCGCAAACCCTTGAACAAACTATGAGAGAACTCAATAATATAGGCTATCTTGTATATTATTACAACAAAACGACAAAAACAATTTATGTATATAAAGAAGGAACAACTTTAGAGTCATCAACTCTTGTAAGAAAAGGTTATGTCAATCACATATATTATAGTGCGAGTGATACTATAACCCCTACAAGGGTAGAAATAGATCTATCATATTATACTCTTGGAAGTTCTGAAGTGAAATTTGCATTTTCATATACTGGTACCATACATGTAGGCGATCAGATTATATTTATATATACCAAGAATGAGACAACTGGTGATGAAGATGATTCAACTGATGGAGATATTGAAACTGAGGGCACTATAACAAACGCATATATATATAATTTAAAATATTAAGTGAACTTTTATAGATGCACAAAATAGAGGTAAATATGTCATTAAAACTACCAAATTTAAAGGATTTGTTCAAAAACTCAAAAGAAAAAGAACTTTTGGATGTAGCAAATGTATCAGGAGGTGAAGGGGCAGTTAGTTCAGATACATTCGTAAAGACTGAACTTTCAAATGAAGATATAGAAGCTACAAAGGCAGCTGAAGACCAAATCCGAAATGAAAAATTAAAAAAGAAAAGATTAATAAGAAAAATATTGATTATCGTTGCCGCTATAATCATAGTGATAGTCATTATTAATTTGATTATGAAGTTTAACGAGAAGAAGGCTAAAACTGCAGAGGTGATGAAGAGTGTTGCTGATGTCAAGATAATGAATATATCGTCAGAAATATCTGGATCAGGTACTTTAAAACCAAAAGATAGTTACACTATCACTTCCTTGGTGGAGGGAAATGTAACAAATGTATTTTTTAATCTTGGCGATAAAGTTATAAAAGATCAGTTATTGCTTGTTATTGATAGTTCTACTGCTTATAGAACTATAGTAAATGCATCTTCGTCTGTGGCGCAAGCTAAGGATACATATAATCAAGCGAAATATGAATATGAGAAATTGGTAGATGATTATAGTGGAAGGACATATAAGGCACCATATTCGGGCGCACTTAGAACTTTTATTGTAAAAGCTGGAGACAAACTTGGTAATAATACTGAGATAGGTAGCATAGTAAATGATGCAACTATGACTATAAAACTACCATTTGCAAGCAAGGATGCAAAAACTATTAATGTTGGGCAGACTGCATTACTTGAATTACAAGAAACTGGTGAATTCCTTAGCGGAGTAGTAAAAAGTGTAGGTGAAGAATCTCAAGCACAGGATTCAGGTGCTCTTGTTAGATATGTTACTATAGTTTGTGAAAATCCAGGTGGGCTTACAACTAATAATACAGCTATAGCAGTAGTGGGAAATGTAGCATCAACAGGCGATGCAAGTTTTGAACTTGAGACTGATGAAAAATTGGTATTTAGTGACGGTAGTGGTGTTGAGGTTGAAAAATTACTTGTACAAGAGGGTGCCATTGTAAAAAAAGGTACACCATTATTTTTAATCACGGAAGAAACATTCAATAATGTTTTATCAAGTAAAAAGAGAACTTACTTACAGGCTGAAGAATCTTTGACTAAGGCAGAGAATACTTATGATGATTCAATAGATAAATATGATGAGTATTATATTACTGCGCCTATAGATGGTACAGTAATTACGAAAGATGCTAAAGTTGGTGATAAAATTCAAAAGGGTACTAATACAGCTAAGACCCTTGCCACACTATATGATTTATCAGAACTGACTTTTGATATGGATATCGATGAATTGGATATCACTAATATAAAAGAAGGTCAAGAAGTTAACATTCAGGCTGATGCATTTAAGAATAGAGTTTTCAAAGGTAAGATTACGAATGTAAGTCTCGTTGCAGCGAATTCAAATGGAGTTACAAATTATCCAGTTACTGTAACAATTACAGATATTGGTGATTTGTTACCAGGCATGAACGTAGATGCATATGTAATACTTGCGAATGTAGAAAATGCTGTTTCTATACCGGCAAATGCACTTCAAAGAGGAAATGTAGTATATGTATTAAATACTTCACCAACCATAAAGTCTGGAGATTACAGCACTGAGGGAATATCTGATAGAGTAAAAAGTAGAGTGCCAGATGGTTTCACAGCAATAAATGTACAGACTGGAATTTCAAATGATAGCTATATAGAGATTAAATCAGGTTTGCAAGAAGGCGATAAAGTCTATGTATCTGCAAGTTCAAATTCAACCAATGCCATGAACTTCGGAGGCATGGGTGGTATGGGCGGAGGCATGGGTGGACCTCCTGGAGGAATGAGAAGATAGAAGAGGAAGAAATGGGACAGCCTTTAATTGAGATAAAAAACGAATATAAAATATATATAATGGGTACTGAACAAGTATATGCAAATGACAATATCAATCTAACGATTGATAAGGGTGAGTTTGTGGCCATAGTTGGAAAGTCTGGTTCTGGAAAGTCTACACTTATGAATATAATCGGTGCTCTTGATAAACCAACAAGTGGAAAGTATATATTAAATGGGAGAGACACAAGTACCATGACTGATGATGAGCTCGCTGACATTAGAAATCAAACCATTGGCTTTATTTTTCAGCAATATAATTTATTACCAAAATTAACTTTGCTTGAGAATGTAGAGTTGCCATTGTTATATGCAGGAATTAAAAATAGTGAGAGGAAGAGAAGGGCACTCGAATCACTTGGTAGAGTTGGATTAAAAGAAAAATATGCTCAATACCCAAATCAATTATCTGGTGGGCAACAGCAAAGAGTGTCTATAGCAAGGGCCTTAGCTGGAAAACCGAGTCTACTTCTTGCTGATGAGCCTACTGGTGCACTTGATTCAAAGACATCAAATGATGTATTGAATTTTTTAAAGCAATTACATAGTGAAGGTAATACTATAGTAATGATTACACATGATAATTCTATAGCTCTTGAGGCAAAAAGAGTTGTAAGGATTCATGATGGAAAAATAATTTTTGACGGAGATACAGAGGAGTATGCTTCAAAGTTTCAAATTAGCAATTAAAGCAATACTATCAAACAAAGTGAGAAGTCTTTTGACTATGCTTGGTATAATAATTGGTGTAGCAGCCGTTATTATACTTGTTTCTATTGTTTCAGGATATATGGGACAGATGGTTGAGCAGTTTGAAGAGATGGGCGTAAACAAAATTACTATAAATTGTAGAAACATGAATACAAGACATATCAGTGACGATGATATGTATAGCTTTTGGGATGAGCATCCTGAATGGCTTTCTGGGTTGTCTCCAAGCGTATCATTGTCAAATGCCAAAATAAAATCTGGTAGTGAAAATCTTGAATCAACTTCTATTACTGGTGTGTCTGAAGATTATCTTGATATTCAAAAGTATGTCATTGAAGAGGGAAGAGGATTACTATATGCTGATATGGCAGGACGATCAAGCGTATGCGTTGTGGGCGCATATGTAGCAAATACATTTTATGGTTCATCTGATAAGGCATTAGATGATACTATTAAGATAAATGGAAAACCATTTACTATTGTTGGTGTTATTGAGACGCAGGATGAGGATAATTTTGATGAGGGTGGGGCAGATGATTTTATATGGATACCATATACAGTTGCAACTAAAATGACAAGAAATGGTTTTATAAATAATTTTGTGATGACGTCAACTGATGTTGATCATACTGACGATATAACTAATGCTTTGAAAACTAAATTATATGATGTTTTCAAAAATGAGAGACTATATAATGTGATGGCAAATTCATCAATTATAAAGCAATTAAATGAATCAATTGGAACTTTGACTGCAATGCTTGCTGGTATAGCAATGATATCATTGCTAGTTGCAGGTATTGGCGTAATGAATATAATGCTTGTGTCTGTCACTGAGAGGACAAGGGAGATAGGAATTAGAAAAGCACTTGGGGCAAGACAGGGAGTAATAATGCAGCAATTTGTCATAGAAGCGGCAGTTACATCGACTATAGGTGGAATCATTGGCATAATACTTGGCGCACTTGCAACTAAGTCAATTGGTGCAATGATGGAAATTAATGCAAATCCTACAGTGTGGTCTGTGTTACTGTCATTCGGAGTGTCAGTGGCAATTGGTTTGATTTTTGGATACTTGCCTGCAAAAAGTGCTGCTAAACTAAACCCAATTGATGCTTTAAGAGTTGATTAATAATCTAACATATATAAATTAATGAACAAGAGATTTAATAAGAACCAAGCTTTGGCGGTTAGGCATGTGGATGGACCTTGCCTTGTGCTTGCTGGACCTGGTAGCGGAAAAACATTTGTACTTACAAATAGGATTTTACATCTAATTAAGACTGCAAAAGTAAAGCCAGATAATATATTGGTTATTACATTTACTAGAGCAGCCGCTAATGAGATGAAAGAAAGATTCGTTAAACTTTTAAACGATGAAAAAATGACATTAAACTCCATGCCAACATTTGGTACATTCCATTCGGTGTTTTATGAGATATTGAGAAAGGACTTTGGATATACTTCTAGTAGCTTAATTACTGACAATGAAAAAGCCTTAGTACTGTCTAAAATATTGAAACCATATAAAGAAGCAAATAGTGCCTTTATATCAAATGTGCTTAAAGATATTGATGAATATAAATTATGCATGGAAAAAGAAGAAAACTTTAATCCAAAGTACTTAAGCAATAAGAAATTTCAAAATGTGTTTGAAAAGTATCAAGAAATATTGTACGAGTATCGGAAATTAGATTTTAGTGACATGATAAGTATGTGTAGTGAGTTACTTAAAAGTAATAAGAGAGTGCTTTCGTATTATCAGAATAAGTACAAGTATGTATTGGTGGATGAATTTCAAGATATTAATAAATCACAGTATGATATAGTCAAAATGATTTGCAAGAGCAACAATCTATTTGTTGTTGGGGATGATGATCAAAGTATATATAGGTTTAGGGGATCACATCCAAAAGTGATGAGTGATTTTTTAAAAGATTATAAAAATAGTGAAGTTATATACCTGACAGAAAATTATAGGTGCGCTAAAAAGATAGTCAAATTTTCAAAGCTAGTCATTGATTATAATAAATGTAGGTTTAAAAAAGACTTAAAGTCCAATAGGGCTGAGGTTGGCAAGCTAGAGATTAAAGCGTTCGTAGATTCTGTTGATGAGAATAAGCATCTGATAGAACTAATTAAAAAGTACAATAGAGGTGGCATAGATTTATCTGATATGGCAATAATATATAGGACTAATCTATTGTCTGACTCAGTTGTGACTGAATTAAAGAGAAATGGAATACGATATAATATTAAAGGTGAAGAGAATAATGAACTAGAAGAAAGTGTGAATAAAGATAGAAACTGCATTAATTTAATGACATTTCATTTGAGCAAAGGCTTAGAGTTTAAAGTAGTGTTTATCATAGATGCAAATGATGGATTGATACCACATAAGAAAAGCATATTGGACAATGATTTAGAAACTGAAAGAAGGCTATTCTATGTGGGAATGACAAGGGCAAAAGATTATTTACATATATTTTTTACTATTAGGCGTTTTGGCAAGAATTATAAAGCATCAAGATTTATTGTAGATGCGATAGGAGGTCAAGATGAATAAAAAAGATAAGATACTTATTGTTGATGATGAAACAAGAATGAGAAAATTGATTGGGGACTTTTTAGTTGCAAATGATTTTGATATTGTTGAAGCAGCAGATGGTGAAGAGGCATTAAAAGTATTTTATGAGACTAAAGGCATAAGCCTTATAGTTTTGGATGTCATGATGCCAAAACTTGATGGTTATGGTACATTAAAAATGATAAGAAAGGATTCAAAGGTGCCAGTTGTTATGCTTACCGCTAAGGGTGAAGAGAATGACCAGATAAAGGGTTTCCAAGCAGGGGCAGATGATTATGTGCAGAAACCTTTTTCGCCTAAAGTTTTAGTGGCAAGAATTAATGCAATACTAAAGAGAAATGATACAAGTAATGAGAATGTAGAAATTGGTGGTATAAAAATTGATAAGACAGCACACCAAGTTTTCGTTGATGACAAGCCAGTTGATTTCTCATTTAAGGAGTTTGAATTAATTGATTATTTGATAGAGAATAAAGGAATTGCACTTACTAGAGAAAAGATACTTAATGCTGTATGGAATTTTGATTATTATGGAGATGCTAGAACCGTTGATACGCATATTAAAAAGGTAAGAGCAAAACTTGGTAAAAAGGGTGATTATATTAAAACTCTTTGGGGCTTTGGATATAAATTTGAATGTGAAGATAACAAGAAAGCGAGCAAAAAGAAAAAATGATTATGAAAAAAAGTATTAAGTGGAGGCTTACTATAACTTTTATTATAGTTATAGTATGTTGCATAGGCAGCATACTTCTTTTTAATACTATTTTTCTTGAGAAATTGTATGTGAACAGAAAAAAAGGTGTCATAAAACAATCATATTATGCACTTGAAAATGGTATAACTGAGGCTTATGATATGGGCTATACCTTATCTGATTTGTTCAGACTTAGGAAGAGCACTATAAGTGGAAATAATGAGAGTAATCTATCAAGATTTTTGAGAGAGTTGCAAGAGATATATGGTGTAATTGTTATATTGATGGATTCAAATAATAAGACATATTCTTTGTTTCAAAATAATTCGCGTTTTGAAAGAAGAATAAAGGATTATATATATAAGGATGTTGTTAGTGGCGATGGTATAGAGATACTCGAAAAGACAGATTTATATACTATAGTTGTTACAAAACCTACAGGTAAGTCAAATTCAGATAATACAAAATCAAATGACGCTGGGCCTACGGAATTTTATGAAAGTTCTGGTCCTAGTCAGAGTGATAACAAATCAAATCAAAGCCGAAGACCTGTGATTTCTGATTTTGCAAATCGTGGATCGGATATAGAGTGCTTTGGATTTTTAAGTGACAACAAAACTGCATTTTTTATCACAATACCAGTTGAATCTATCAAAGAGCCTATAGAATTATTTAATAAATCACTTATTGTAGTTTCTTTTGTGATAATATTGATTGGTTCTATAGCTATATTTGTCATTTCAAATAATTTGGCAAAGCCATTGCTTGAATTATCTGAAATATCTAAGAAAATGAGTAGACTGGAATTTGAAAATAAATATGATGGTAAGAGAGAAGATGAGATAGGCATACTTGGTAATACCATGAATGACTTAAGTGAAAAACTTGAAAAAAACATAGGGGAACTCAAGAACGCCAACTTAAAATTAAAAGAAGATTTACAACAAAGGGAACAGCTTGATTTGATGAGACAGGAGTTTGTAGCAAATGTATCACATGAATTAAAAACACCAATTGCCTTGATTCAAGGTTATGCTGAAGGGCTTGAGACGGAAGGCATTGCTGATAGTGCAGAGAATAGAGAATACTATGTATCAGTAATTAAAGATGAGGCAAATAATATGAACACATTAGTTCATCAGTTGCTTGACTTGTCAGCTATAGAAAGGGGCGCTTCAGATATTGATATAGCACGTATAAATTTGAAAGAAATAATTGATGGTATAATAGAGAATTATAAGTTAAATTTAACTGACAATGGTATTAAACCAGAACTTAAAATAGATGATAACATCTATGTGTGGGCTGATGGTTATAAATTGGAGGAAGTAGTAAAAAATTATTTATCAAATGCAATACATCATGTGGATGACCATAAAAAAGTATTACTTGCTGCTGATTGCATTGAAAATGATAAAGTAAGATTTTATGTGTTTAACTCTGGAATACAACTACCGGATGATGAAAGAGAAAAAATCTGGGAGAAGTTTTACAAGGTTGACAAGGCACATACGAGAAGTTATGGTGGCACAGGACTTGGGCTTAGCATAGTTAAGGCAATAGCTGAGCAACATGGTAGCACCTGCGGGTGCGAAAATTGTAGTGTAGATGGAATAGATGGAATGAAGTTTTATTTTGATTTTTCTGCAAAGTAAAAATGAAAAGAGTATTAAAAGCTCCAGCAAAAATTAATATATGCCTAAGGGTAAATGGCAAAAGGGAAGATGGATACCATGATTTGACAATGATTATGCAGGCCATCTCTCTTTTTGATGTTATAGAACTTGAGATAGTTAATAAAAATAATCTTGGAAAGTTTAAATTATTTTCAAAGATAGATTTTGAGTTTTTAAAGCAATTTATTGATGAGAAATATGACTATAATCAAGGTGAACAGGTAAACCTCAAATGCAATCACAATTTTGTTCCTGCCGATGATAGGAACCTAATTGTTAAGGTTGTAAAATATATGTTTTTAAAGTATAATATCGAGGACAAAATATACATATATTTAAAGAAAATGATACCTACTGGTGGTGGCCTTGGCGGAGGATCAAGTGATGCTGCCGCCATGATACTATTTATAAATAAGTATTATAAATTAAAACTTTCAATAGAAGAAATGGTTGAAATTGCTGCTAAGTTTGGATCTGACATACCATTTTTTATTTATGAGAGTGAATGCGTATGTGAAGGAAGAGGGGAAAAAATTACAAAACTAAAATCATACAATGATTATAATCTTGTAATTGCAACTCCAAATGTGCGAGTTTCTACAAAAGAGATATTCTCAAAAGTTGATGACAATAATCATGATATAGTAAAAAGTGATGAAGTATTATCTTATAATAATTTACTTTGCGCCATAAAAATGAAGGATTTAAAACTATTATCTGATAATATATTTAATGACTTGGAAAGAGTTACTGTATTGGATGTGCCAAGTATAGTAGAGTTTAAAAAGATAATGAAAGACAATGGGGCATTAAACTCAATGATGTCAGGAAGTGGGCCAACAGTATTTGGCATTTTTGATACATATGATAAAGCACAGTGCTGTAAAGATGCTCTTAAAAACATATATAAGGATGCATTTGTATATACATGTAGACCAATTAATTAGAGGAGACATATATGGTTAAGGATATTTTTGATTTAATTGAAAAAGAAAAGAAGAGACAGGACGAAAATATTGAACTTATTGCTAGCGAAAACTTTGTAAGTGATGATATATTGAAAGCCGTAGGGTCTATACTTACTAATAAATATAGTGAAGGTTATCCTACTAATCGTACAAGTGGAAATACTGGAAGATATTATGGTGGATGTCAGGTAGTCGATGAGATTGAAGAGAAGTGCTGTGATCTATGGAGAAAAGTTTTCAATACTGATTATCATGTAAATGTTCAGCCTCATTGTGGTAGTACTGCAAATTTTGCTGCATACTTTTCTATACTTAATGCAGGGGATACTATATTATCAATGTCATTAAATAATGGTGCACATCTTACGCATGGAAGTCCTGCAAGTTTTTCTGGAAAACTGTTTAATATGGTGTTCTATGATGTAGATGATAATGGTTTTATAGACATGAATGATGTAAAAGAAAAGGCAGAGAAGTATAAACCAAAACTCATTCTTGCTGGTGCATCAGCATATAGTAGAATAATACCGTTTGATAAGTTTTCAGAGATAGCAAAATCTATAGGTGCGTATTTTATGGTTGATATGGCACATATAGCAGGCTTAATTGCTACAGGTGAACACAAAAGCCCGTTTGGATTAGCAGATATTATCACAACTACTACACATAAGACCTTGAGAGGACCAAGAGGTGGCATGATATTTTGCAAAAAGGAATTGGCTAAAAAAGTAGATAGTGCTATATTTCCATTTTCGCAAGGTGGACCGCTTCAGCATATAATTGCTGCTAAGGCTATCGCTGCAGAAGAATGTTTACAGCCATCCTATAAAGAATATATACACCAAGTTGTATTGAATAGTAAGGCAATGTGTGAAGAATTTAAAAAAATGGGCTATAAAGTAATTACGGACGGAACTGATAATCATTTATTTATGTTAGATTTGACACATAAAGGGATTACAGGTATAGAGTGCCAAGATATGCTTGATGAACATCATATTACATTAAACAAAAACTGTATACCTAATGAGACAAGAAGCCCAAAGGTAGCAAGTGGAGTGCGCATCGGTACAGCGGCTATGACAACAAAGGGCTATAAAGAGCAAGATTTTATTGATGTAGCACATAAAATAGATAAATATATAGACGAATATATGGTTAATAAATAAGGAAATTCGTGGTTTTTGCTTTTGACTTGACTTAAAATTAGAATTATGCTATATTTGACACATTGTCACAAATGACAAAGTGTCATTTTTTTATTAAGGAGAGAGTATGGCATTAGAAGCATTTTTAACATTAAAGGAAAAGAAAAAAAACAATATTTTGAATGCTATATCAGTGTGTCTTCATAAGACAAATTATGATGAATTGTCTGTAAACGATATAGTTAAAGAGGCTGATATCTCAAGAGGAAGCTTTTATAATTATTTCAAAGATAAAAACGATGCAGTCGAGACACTGGTTGATAGCAAGTTAAAAGATCATTTTGATCAATATTTGAATGCGATATCAAAATCAAATTGTAGTTTGTTTGAGGGAACTAAGAAGGTATATCTTGAGGTTAAAGATATATTGAAAGATGAGATTAATATAACTGTAATGAGAAATATAAAATTTTTCATGGACTTAGTGACAAAAGTATTTTATTCAAAGGAACAAGAAAAGTATATAGAAGATATTATTACTTGGCTTATTGATAATACAATAGAGGGCAAAGAAACATTGAATACAAGAGAAAAGATGGGAAATGTATTTGATATGATTATAATGTTGATAGTAAACTCTGTGTTCTTATATACGATAAAGGATGATGATAAAGAATTTGACGCCTTTGATTTTAAATTAGATTTAATTAGAAAAGGCATAAGAGAATAGATATATTTGGAGGGTAAATTAATGAGTGAGCAAAATCAAAATGGAAAGAATATAGGTGGTAAGATAGTATACCTTGTTATAATAGTAATAATTATAGCAGCGTTGGCATTTATGATATTTAAAAGACTTACTACAAAGAAAGAAGTTGACTTAAACTCTATACCATCTGTAAATGTGACACATATAAGGAAAGGAAGTATAGCAAAAGATATATCTGTGATGGGGACAATATTACCTACAGATACTTATTATGTAGTTGCTAAAGTTGGTGGAGACATAAAGAAAATCAATGTAAGTAATGGTGACTATGTAAAGAAAGGTGACCCAATATGTGAAATTGATGCATCTAAGGAAATAGAGGCAGCATTTATACAATATGATACTGCAAAAAAGAGTTACGTAAGAATGGAAAAGTTGTATAAGGCTGGAGATATTTCATTGCAGAGTTTTGAATCTGTAAAGGCACAGTATGAGGGCCTTAAACTTGCTTATGATACAAAGGTAGAATATGCGATTCCAGTAGCTGTGGCAGATGGATATGTAGAAAATACAAATATGACAGAAAATACAAGCATTAGTCAAGGTACAGTTCTCTGTTACATTACTTCGGAAGGTGCTAAAGAGATTAATTTTGGCGTGACAGAAAGAGTTTTAAGTGGTGTGAAGTTAAATGATAAAGTAACTATTGAAAAGTCTGGAAAAACATACGATGGTTATATATCAAATATTTCCAATCTTATTAATTCACAAACTGGGCTTTTTAATGTAAAAGCTGTGATTACCTCTGATAATAATTTTGCCTCTGGTATAATGGCAAAGGTTACATTCCCATATATTGAAAAGCACAATATTAATATACTTCCAAATGAACTTGTATATTATGAGGCAAGTATGCCTTATATATTTGTAGTAGGCAATGATAATGTGATAACTAAAAAGTATATAGAAGTGGGCTTGGAGAATGAGAAAAATAGTGAGATTATTACAAATCTTGACAAAAATTTAAGAATAGTATCTACTTGGAATAATGACATGGCAGAGGGTGCTACAGTAAATGTAGTTAAAGATGAGAAAGTAGAAGATGAAATATATATAGAAGAGACAAGTAAAAAAGTAGAAAAAACTGAGGAAGAAAGTATTGCATCAAATTCTGAAGTAGAAAAGAAAGAAGAGAGCGAAGGCAAAGCAGATGAATTAATTATAGATAAGGGTTTGGAGGATAAATAATGAGTTTTGAATTTACAAAGTTTGTCCTTAAAAAACCTGTCACTGCATTTCTTATAATGCTGTCTATAGTTTTTTTTGGATTTATTTCAATAATGACATTTCAATATGAACTTATGCCATCAATATCTATGCCAATGTATGCGGTGGTTTCAATATATCCTGGTGCACAGCCTGAGGATGTAGATGTAAATGTCACAAAGAAATTGGAAGATGAGTTGTACAATTTGCAAGGCATGAAGCATTTGCAGGGTGCTTCAAGAGAAAATATGTCTATAATTGCTATACAGTATGATTATGGACATAATATGAATCAAGCATATACTGATTTGAAGAAGGCTGTAGATCAGGTAAAAGGAAGTTTCCCAGATGATGTGCAAGAACCTACTATATATGAGATGGACATAAATTCAATGCCTGCAGTAAAGATATCAGTAAGAAATAAAAACACGAAAGATATATATAATTATGTCACTAATACTATGGTTAAAGAGCTTGAGAAGATTAGTGAGGTGGCTTCGGTAAATACATCAGGTGGACAAGAAGACTATGTAAAGATTTCTTTAAAGCCTGAAATGATGGCAAGATATAATCTATCTATGTCTACATTAAATCAAATCATATCTAATGCTGACTTCTCTTTACCGGGTGGAAGTGTAAAGGTTGGAGATAGAGAATTGTCTATTTCTTCAGGTGTCAACTATGATACAGTTGAATCTTTAAAATCTATACCAATTATCACTGGCAATAAGAGAACATTGTACCTTGAAGATATTGCAGACATATATAAGACAAAGAAAGAGCAACAACAGGTTGGTAGATATGATAATGAAGAATGTATGGTTGTATCTATAACCAAGACACAGTCAGCAAGTACTGTTACATTGTCAAGACAGGTTAAGAAGACATTAAATAGACTTCGTGCTGCTGACCCAAATCTTGAAGCTGTAATAGTTGAGGATAGTGCTGATAATGTAAATCACTCTATAAAGAATGTATTTGAGACCATGGCTATAGCTATAATATTGTCAATGCTTATAATCTTTTTATTTCTTGGAGATTTCAAAGCATCATTTATTGTAGGCACTTCTATACCATTTTCTATACTTACTGCTTTTGTATTTATGAATTTGAGTGGATATACTTTAAATATCATTACTTTATCTGCACTGGTGCTCGGCGTAGGAATGATGGTTGATAACTCAATAGTTGTGCTTGAAGCATGCTTTAGGGCGAGTGATGAATATGAGGGTAAGAAGGATGTAGCATATTATTGTATGGCTGCATTGAAGGCAAGTAAGACTATAGGTGCTTCAGTATTTGGTTCTACACTTACTACTGTTGTTGTATTTGCACCACTTGGTTTTTTGTCAGGAATGTCTGGACAATTCTTTAGACCACTCGGATTTACGATAGTATTTTGTATGCTTGCATCATATGTATCAGCTATATCTGTGGTGCCACTTACATATGTGCTTATTAAGCCAAAAGAAAAAGAAAATTCACCTGCTGGTGGATTAGTAAGACTTTTGCAAGCGTTGTATAGAAGAGATTTGCCAAAGTTATTAAATCATAAGTGGCTCACTGCTTTGATAAGTATCATTGTTTTAATTGTATCATTTGCATTGATAGGGACATTTGACAAGGAACTTGTGGCAGCTACTGATAATGGAATGATAAAATTGGATATAATTACTAAACCAGGCTTAACTCTTGAGGCAAGAGATAAAATATATAGAGAGTTTGAAGAATTTGTAATAAGTAAGCCAGAGACAGACCATTATATTTTATCCAATAGTGCAAGTAGCATGTCTATGTCAGGTTCTTCTGGCGGACAGGCTCTTGTTGTGTACTTAAAAGAAGATAAAAATAGAGAGTCAACAGATCATATAATTAGTAGGTGGAAGAAGGAACTTGCAAATGTGACAAGTTGTACGGTGGATTTAAGTTCATATTCAACTTCTGCAGTAAGCATGTTCATAATGCCAAATCTTGATAAGTTTGATATTATTTTGCAATCCTCAGAATATAGATATTTGAAGGAGGCAAATGATAGAATTGTCAAATTGCTTGAGCAGAGAAAGGATTGCGGCAATATAAGTACTTCGCTTGATAATGCAGCACCAAGAATTAAAGTTGAGATAGATCCTATACTTGCTGCGGCTGAAGGGTTTACACCTGCAGCAGTTGGCGGACTTTTATACAATACATTGTCTGGTATAAAGGTGATGGATAAGACTATAGATGGAGAAACTCAAAGCATATATCTTGAATACGGAGATGAGGAGTATGACACTATAGAAAAAGTGGCAAACTTCCAATTGAAAAGTGCTAATGGCACAGAGACTACATTGAGAGATATAGCTAAAATATATTATGAAGATAACCCAAGCGGTATACCAAAGTATGATAAGAAGTATAGGACGACTATAACTACTTATTTCAACGAATTTGCTACTGATGAGACG
The DNA here is from genome assembly GCA_900313535.1 of uncultured Eubacteriales bacterium. Taxonomy (GTDB): domain Bacteria; phylum Bacillota; class Clostridia; order Lachnospirales; family Lachnospiraceae; genus UBA3633. The sequence goes on along the minus strand of OMRR01000145.1, from coordinate 3,323 downwards.
AGAAATGAGATACAAAAGACTATAGTAGAACCACTTTATAGTAGATACATCGAGAAAGCTACAAGTGCAGTTGACGATATGTTGGTTGAAGAGTTTTCAGCACTTGGTATAGCGGTTGCTATAGCGGCATTTTTGGTATTTGTAGTCATGGCATCACAGTTTGAATCTGTAAGGTATTCATTTATGGTTATGGGAACAGTGTTATTCTCTGCTAGTGGTGCAATTATAGCATTGTGGCTTGCAAACCTTAAATTGTCAATGGTTGTGCTTTTAGGAATGCTTATGCTGATTGGTACGGCGGTTAATAATGGAATATTGTATATAGATACGGTAAATCAGTTTATAGATGATGGAAAGGAACTTAGATGGGCTCTCGTGGAAGCAGGCGCTATTCGTTTAAGACCTATACTTATGACCACACTTACAACTATAGTGTCAATGATACCTATGTCAATTGCCTATGGTGAAAATGGAGAGGTTTTACAAGGGTTAGCAGTTGTAGATATAGGAGGACTTATATCATCTACACTTATGGCATTCTTTATACTTCCAGTTTATTACTATATATTTAGTGGTAGAAAGGGAACTCCGCTTGAAAGACTTAGACCAATTGCAGCAGATGCCATTATATATGTAAATGAGCAAGAGAGAGAAAGGGAAATTAGAAATGCTGAGAGAAGGAAGAATGAAAAAGATTAGTGCTATAAAATTAGTGATAGTATTGATATGTGTCATGCTTTCAACTAATGTATATGCAGATTTAAAGATAGAAGAGTATTTTGATGGACTTACACCTCAATCTCATGTCAATAAGTTATACCCAAATGAGAGAAAAGATGAGTTAAAGAAAGGCATACTAAATTATGATGACATAGAGGATTTGATACATCTATATAATCCAGAAATACTCAACAATTGGAATTCTTGGGAAAACAATAAGTCTTCACAGGATATATATAATGACTATCAAGATGCAGCAGACATATTGTTTAGTTCAGCTGGAAATCAAGATTCTGATATGCAAGAAGCAATGATAAAAGCACAAGGCACAGCCATGCAGATACAGGCTGATAAGAACGCCAGTGACTCATATACTAATTTTTTGAATAATTATTTAGTTGAGAATCAACTTGTATTAAATACAAAAATTTTAGATTTGAATTATCAGAAATGTGCTTATGAAATGCTTAATGCTGAAGAATCAGTAAAGGAAGCAGAGCGAAAAGAAGACACTGCCAATTCTGCATTTCAATATGGAAGTGGTACTCAACTTGATTTACTTAATGCTAAAAAAAGTGTAGCGGATGCGAAATCAGCACTAATTATTGCAGAGTCAAATCAAAAAACTCACAAGAGAAATTTACTTATAAACTGTGGAAAGGCAATGAGTGATAGTATATACATAACTCCTATTGATTTGGAAGTAGGCTATGATGTATTTTCTATAGACCTAGCAAATGATTATCAATATGCATTAGTACATAATATTCAGCGTGAAATATATAGGAGAAAAATTGAAAATGCAAGAACAGAGGAAGTGAAAAACGAATTTAAGATACTATATGATACTTCCGATGAGAAAATTTTCAATGATTTGGAAAAGAAATATTCAAATATCTTAGATGCAGCTGATACTGTGAATAATAAGCTTATAGCATATAATCTTGCAAATGATAATTTAAATAAAGCAAAGAATGAATACGAGCATGGCAATATAAGTTTGAAGGAGTTTAAGACTGCTGAATATAATGTAGTTATAGCAAGAAATAATATGCAAAGTTCAAAATATGATTTGAAAATTGCAGTAGAGACATATAAGTATGCAGCTAAAGGATTTGGGGATTGTTAATAAATGAAAAAGAGCATTTGTAAAAGAATTATAAGTTTGATTCTAATCACTTATTTTGCATGCAATATTATATATGCAAAACCAAATCCATTTGAAACTGAAGTATCTGAACCAGTGGGTGAACAAAAAAACATTAAATCTGATGGTGCTATTATATCCAATAATCCATATAAAGAATACACACCGATTAACCCAGTTAAGCCTGGAGTTGATGTAAATGAGTATGAAAGTGTGAATAACTATAATATATATATCAAAACTTTGGATAGCAGGATTAAATACTTTTCACCAACATATTTAAATATAAAAGAAGGTGCACAAAGCATGTACTGGATGGCGTATTATGCAAGAGGTGGGAATGATACTTTGGTGTATAACTACAAAGAATATACTACAGAAATATTGGACGCTGTAAACATGTATAAGAACTTAAAGAATAGTTATATAATGCAGAGAAATCATTTAAAAAAAGATGACCCTGATTATGAGACAAAGTATGAGGATCTTAGCACTCAGATAGCAACTTATACTGGTATGTACAACAATGTATTAGGCACTTACAATATGACTAATAGGACCATAACGGGCACAAAGTCTGCACTTGGACTTAGTAGAGCATTATACAACATAGGCAATATAGATAACAATAATCAAGTGGCTTATGCAAGGCGCATGGTTACTAAAAGCCTCTCTTCAGTGGTACTTACATATATGCAGTTAAATACTTACGTTGATATACTTGAAAAACAAACTAATTTGTATTATGATATGTATCTGCTTAAGAAAAAGAACTATGAGTTAGGTATTGCCACAGCTTTGGATGTATCCACAAGTCTTGACAATTATGAGACATCAAAAAATACATATAAGTCAACACAAAATACACTTAATAATGTAAAAGAACAGGTGGCAATAAATCTTGGCTATAAAATAAGTGATATTGATAAGTTGGTATTTGTAGAACCTGAAGTAGATCTTCTATATATAGATAGCATTAATTTTGAAAATGATAAAGAGAGAACATATACAAGTAACTCATCATATACCTCACTTAAAATCAGTGATAAAGATAGAAAGTTCCCACAAAGTACTGGAGAAGATTTACTAAATAAGAGACAGGAATATACTGCAAATAAAATAGTGACAGAGTTTGAGAATATATACGCAAATTTGAAAGCTAAAAGAATTGCATATGAATCAAGTATGTATTTGTCAGAAATATGTGACATAAATGAGAAAGCAAATAAAAGGAAACTTAACAATAAACTTGTAAGTGAGCTTGAGTACAAAGGACTTGAATTACAAAATCTTGCAAATAAATTGCAAGTAAAGATTGCAAAATATGATTTGATAAATGCAAGTAATGATTATTATTATGCTACATTGGGAAATATTACTATATCATAAATAGGAGTACAGTATGGCTAACGAAAAAAAATTAGTAGAACAGATTACATCACAGGAAGAGGATTTC
>OMRR01000134.1 GCA_900313535.1 uncultured Eubacteriales bacterium | reverse complement strand
TTTAATTTGGTAAATAGCGATATGGACCCAAGACGAGCACTACTTAAAAACTTTTACTACAGCACAGTAAAGAATAAGAATGTCAAAATTAGATGCATTGATAGATTATATTTTGGTGGCACAGATATACAAATTGTCCCAGAGGCAGCTTATAGCATACTTAAAGCAACTAATAGATTGAACAACTGTCTATTTATATTCCAGCTTGACTACACAGTCAATGAAAATAATGGTCCTACTGATAAAAGCATACAATACGCATTTAAAATAGTGTCAGAAAAAGAGTTTAATATGTACAAAGATATGGAAAATGCAGCAAGAGCTAAAGATATAATTAGACCAAAAAAAGTGCGCTAAATATAGACAAAATCAAAATTATTTTATATAATCTAACGTCAATATAATATATAGAGGGGCTTGAATATCCCACACATTAGGGGAGGGTATCAACCACCATCGTAGGGGTGAGCATTGCGAGCCCGAAAGGAACTTTTATGGAAGAAACTAACAATGTAGAAAAAAAGCAACAACTTTCAATGGAAGGTCTCAAAAAATATGAGGAAGAGTTGTTGTACTTAAAAGGACAAAGAAGGGAAGAAATTGCCAAGAAAATAAAAGAAGCAAGGGAGCAAGGTGATCTCTCTGAGAATGCAGAATATGATGCTGCAAAAGATGAGCAAAGAGATATCGAACTTCGCATAGAGCAAATTGAAAATATATTAAAGAACTCAGAAGTTGTAGATAAAGCTGACCTTAAAAAGGGCACTATCGGCGTAGGTAGCCATGTAAAAATACTTGACGTAAAAGCAAATGAAGAAATCGAGTATGACATAGTAGGTGCTACTGAAGCAAATAGTTTAAGTGGTAAAATATCTAATGAATCACCACTTGGGTCTGCACTTCTTGGAAAAAAGAAAGGCGACGAAGTCGAAGTAAAGCTTGCCCGTGGCAGCCTCAAAGTCCAAGTACTTAAGGTTTCATAATCGCAGGGGCTTTCCTTTAGGAGCCCATCGTAGGGGCTTTTCATTGTGAGCCCGAAAGGAATAATATGTCAGAAGAAATAAAAGAAGTAAAAGAACAAACCACCGAGGACATCAACAAATTAGAAAAGGCAAAATTAGATAAATTCAACGAATTACTTGCCGAAGGTAAGAATCCTTTTATCATAACAAAGTATGATGTGGCAAACCATTCTGCTGAGATTAAAGATGATTTTGATGCATTTAATGAAAAGACTGTATCAGTCGCAGGTCGTCTTATGCTTAAAAGAGTGATGGGGAAGGCATCATTTGCAAATATACAAGATAGAGATGGCAACATTCAAATCTACGTTGCAAGAGATGAAGTTGGCGAAGATTCATATAAAGATTTCAAGAAATTTGACATAGGCGACATAATAGGTGTCAAAGGTTTTGTATTTAAAACTCAGACAGGTGAGATATCAATACATGCAAAAGAAGTTACTCTCCTATCTAAGTCACTTGCTGTGCTTCCAGAAAAATTCCACGGTTTCCAAGATAGAGACATGAGATATCGTCAAAGATACATTGACCTTATAATGAATCCTGAAGTTAAAAAGACTTTCATAATGAGATCAAAAATCATTAAAGAAATAAGAGATTTCCTTGATAGTAGAGATTTTATAGAAGTAGAGACTCCTATGCTCGTAGAAAATGCTGGCGGTGCAAATGCTAGACCATTTGAGACTCATTTTAATGCGCTTAGTGAAGACAGAAAACTTCGTATCTCACTTGAACTTTACTTAAAGAGACTTATAGTTGGAGGACTTGAAAGAGTTTACGAGATAGGCCGTGTATTTAGAAACGAAGGCACTGATACAAAACATAACCCTGAGTTTACTCTTATGGAACTTTATCAAGCATACACAGATTATAATGACATGATGGAATTAACTGAATCTATGTTTAAGCACATTGCTAAGAATGTAGTTGGAAGCCTCAAAATTCAGTATGGTGACAATGTGATAGATTTGGAAAAACCATTTGACAAAATTTCTATGATGAATGCAGTTAAAAAATATAGCGGTGTAGATTTTGCAACTATAAAAGATGACGAAGAGGCAAAGAAGATTGCAAGCGAAAAGAAAGTTGAATTTTTAGATCACCATACTAAAGGAGATATCTTAAATCTTTTCTTTGATGAATTTGTTGAGAAAGAACTTATACAACCAACATTTGTTATAGACCACCCTATAGAGGTATCACCTCTTACAAAAAAGAAACCTGATGACCCAACACTCACTGAGAGATTTGAGTTATACATCAATGGCTATGAGATGGCAAATGCTTACTCAGAGTTAAATGACCCTATAGACCAAAGAGAGAGATTTGAGGCACAAGAAAAATTAAAAGCACTCGGCGATGAAGAAGCAAACTCTATAGATGAAGATTTCTTAACAGCACTTAAGATAGGCATGCCACCAACAGGAGGCATAGGTTATGGCATCGATAGACTTGTGATGCTTATGACAAATAGCCAAGCAATCCGTGATGTGCTCCTCTTCCCAACTTTGAAATCAGAAAAATCAGGAACTACAAGCAGCAACACTACAAGTTCTTCTAGTGATAGCACAGGATTCTTTACACCAAATAGTCAAATAGATTTTAGCAAAGTTGTAGTTGAACCATTATTTACTGATATGGTTGATTTTGAGACATTTAGTAAATCTGATTTTAGAGCAGTAAAAGTAAAATCATGTGAAGCGGTACCAAAGTCAAAAAAATTACTCAAGTTCACTTTAAATGATGGCACAGGCACCGATAGAGTAATCTTAAGTGGTATACATGAATTTTATGAGCCAGAGCAATTAATCGGCAAAACTCTTATCGCTATAGTGAACCTCCCACCAAGAAATATGATGGGCATAGATAGTTGCGGTATGCTTCTTTCAGCCATCTGCAAAGAAAATGACACCGAAAAATCAAACCTACTTATGGTTGATGACCATATACCAGCAGGAGCGAAGTTGTACTAATAAATGTGGAATTGTTATTTATGAGTAATAATGTTTTGACAAAAGAATATATAAAAGAAAAAAGTGAGTCTATATTTAAAAAATATGATTTTATAGACAAGGTGTATTTGTTTGGCTCATATGCTAAAAGTAAAGCAACAAATAATTCTGATATAGATATTGTAGTTAAACTTAATACTAATGTTGGTATGAAATTATATAGCCTATATGACGATTTTGAGAATGTACTAAATAAGAGAGTAGATGTTTTAACTGAGAATGAAATCAAATCAATAATGCCAAAAACATATGAAAGAGATAGGGTGCTAATATATGAAAAATGACGTAAAAGTAATTCTCGCTAGAATGTACGAATATGTGAAAGACGCTATTAATATTTGCGATGACGAGAATAATGATTATGATAAAATTTTATCAGATAAAAAGAATCAATTGGCATTGACTATGTGCTTAGCGCAGATAGGTGAACTTGCAAATAAAATTAAGGAAAAAGATACTGATACTTATAATAAATATAAATTTGAAGAACCAAAGGGAATGCGAGATAGAATTGTTCATGGTTATGGTAAAATAGATTTTGGTATTATTAAGGAAACATTGAAGAATGA
>OMRR01000137.1 GCA_900313535.1 uncultured Eubacteriales bacterium | reverse complement strand
AGCGGTCAACCAGCTTATGATGCTTTGCTTGAAGATGGTGAAAAGTGGATAGATTTTAATGCACATAGAAGAAAAGGCACTTCTAATGATTTAGATAAGGCAGAATATTTAGTTGCAATGGCGCAATATAAAAAATATGGTGCAGAATATTATCTATTTGGTGGAGTTTATAAAGTTAAGAAAATAATGCCAGAAGTAAATGGTGGCAGAGGGTATGAACTTACATTATTAAAAAATGGATTAGAATTTAGAAAAAGATTAGTTATTAAATTATCACAACCTATTGGACGTGATTTGTACTGTCAAAAGTTTATAAAAGCAATGGCGAAGTATAAGCCTGATATATATACAATTCTTCCAGAGTCAAGCCTTGGTGGTTTTACAGGATATAAAAATGTTAGATTGACACAGCCACAATTACAAGAAATTATTAATAACAAGGCAAAAGAGTGGAAAGATGCTCTCTCAAATGTTAAAGGAGTATATGTAATTACAGATGTAGGAACAGGTAATTTATATATTGGGTCGGCATATGGTAAAAATGGAATATGGCAAAGGTGGAAAGGTTATGCTAATACTAAAAATTTGACGAATGGTAATAAAGATTTTAAGAAACTTAAAAAATTAAACAAAGATTATATAATTAATAATTTTAGATATTCAATATTAGAGATATTTGATTTTAAGACAAATGATGAAGAAATAATAGAAAGAGAACATTTTTGGATTGATGTGCTTGACACAAGAAAACACGGAATGAACAATAATTAAAATGTAAGGAGTAATAAATTATGAAAGTTAAAACATTTTTAGAAAAAGCAGGTATAAGTGAGTATCATTTAAATGTTGCAAACGAGAAAGAGAAAAACGAATTAATAGGCATGTTTCAATTTGCAAATAATGAAATTAATCGAGTAAAACAAGAATGCAAAGAGTTTTATCAAAAATTAAATTATAGTGAAATTGATATTAATAGAGAGATTAATAAAGCTTTGAATTCATTATATCCATCATTATATCACACTTTAAAATTGAATGGGTGGTTTTTTAGGATGGGTCAGTGGCAAAGAAAACATAAAGAGGATTACGAGAAAGTTTTGAATGAAGTTGCTAATTTAGATGAAGATGCTAAATGGAAGAAATTAGGTCGCTTTTTTGATACTCATAGAATACCAAGAGAATTTAGATTTGAATTTGATGGTATGAAAGTAAAATGTTGTGCATAATTTTTAAATATGATTGATTATCAAGCATATGTAAAAGGTAAAGTATACTCAGAGTGGCAAGGCATACCAGAAGGCCCACATTTTGAATATTCTGATGGAATTGCTCGTGTTTGCATTCATGTTCATTCTGATATTATTGAAGAGTGTGAGTTAGGTAAGCCTTATGATTTTTCACTTGCAAGTTTTGAAGAGACAATATTTATGTGTTTGAGGTGGAACCTACACGATTACATATCAATGCCTTTTAATCCAAATTTATGTAAGAAATTTAAACATTTAGATTTTAATGATGAAGAGGGGTTGCAAGTTGTCATTCTTTTAATAAATATTGATACTGGTGAGTTAGTTGATATTAACTATTGTGTATTTGGTACTGAAATTAGTCGCAAGTTTATGGAAGAATGTGAGCGAATTAAAGGTAGTGGCATTAAGTTGCATTATAATGAAATCGACAGGGTATATAGAACATATAAAACCGATAAAGAAATAGCAGACTTGGGAGTTAAGTTTAGAATTGATTAAATCCGACAAAGAAATAGAAGAATTGTTAACAAGTTTAAATAAGACTAAGTTTAGAGGTTCATTTCATTTAAATGGCAAGATGAAAGAGTATGTACGTGACAAGGGTTTTGATAAGATTGAAAGTGATGCCTATGATTTAATAACTAAAAGTATAGCACCTGCAGTAATTGCAAATGATGGCAAACAAACACCAATGAAACAAGTGCATCCTGTATTTATAGCTCAACATGCTACAGGAACTTGCTGTAGAGGATGTTT
>OMRR01000164.1 GCA_900313535.1 uncultured Eubacteriales bacterium | reverse complement strand
ATTTGCTTAAAATCCGAGCTTTGTATTTATAGTGGAGTTAAGGGCTTTGTAATAATAAGACCATATGGCTGGGCACTATGGGAAAATATAATGAATGGCTTAGATGCAAAGTTTAAGGAAAAGGGTGTAACAAATGTGGCAATGCCAATACTTATACCGGAGCATCTTTTATTAAAAGAAAAAGATCATGTAGAAGGCTTTGCACCAGAGTGTGCATGGGTTACACATGGAGGAAATGATGAACTTGAAGAGAGGTTGGCTGTAAGGCCTACATCTGAAACTTTGTTTTGCGATTATTGGCATGAGACAGTTAAATCATATAGAGATTTACCACAGTTACTTTGTCAATGGTGTTCTGTAGTGCGTTGGGAAAAAGAAACAAGGCCATTTCTTAGAACTCGTGAATTCTTCTGGCAGGAAGGTCACACTTTGCATGCCACTGCAGAAGAGTCATTAAACTTTACTATGGAAATGTTAAACCTATATGAAAACTTTATACAAAATGATTTATCAATTCCTGTATTGAAGGGAAGAAAGACTGAAAAAGAAAAATTTGCTGGAGCAGAATCTACTTTTACGGTTGAATCAATAATGAAAGATGGAAAGGCACTTCAATCTGCAACTTCACATGACTTTGGAGAAAATTTCTCAAAAGCATTTGATATAAAGTACCTTGATAAGAATAATCAGCTGACATATGCAACCGAAACTTCTTGGGGAATGTCTTCAAGAATCATCGGAGCTATAATAATGGTGCATGGAGATGATAGAGGATTAAAGCTACCACCACATATTGCGCCAATTCAACTTAGAGTTATGCCTATAAGAATGACTGATGAGAATAATGTAAAAATAGCTAAAGAACTTTTTGATAAATTGAAAGCAAGTGGTGTAAAGGTTGATATAGATTTAAGTGATAAAACACCAGGATATAAATTCTCTGAATGCGAGATGAAGGGAATACCTTTGAGACTTGAGATTGGACCTAAGGATATAGAAAAGGGAGTATGTGTACTTGTAAGAAGAGATACTGGAGAAAAGGTAGAGGCAAAACTTGATGGCATTGAAAATACTGTAAAAGAGCTCCTTGAAACAATCCAAAAGGATATGTTTGATGCTGCTAAGAAGTTCCTTGATTCACATATAGATACTGCACTTACTAAAGATGAACTTGTTTCTAAGATGAATAGTAAAACAGGATTCATAAAAGCTATGCATTGTGGATGTGAAGAATGCGAAAAAGCGCTTAAAGATGAGACAGGCATAACAAGTAGATGCATACCTATGGATCAAGAGAAGTTGTCAGACAAATGTGCTATATGTGGAAAACCTGCAAAGTATGAAGTTATATGGGGAAAATCATACTAATAGTAGCACATATTATATAGTAAAATGGGCTTTTAAGCCCATTTTTTATTATTAAAAAATACTTTTTATTTTAAAAATATGATATAATTATTTAGTGAAAAATATTAAAGACATAAGAATAAATATACCCAAATATCCAAAACTAATTATAGATACTTTAGAAAAAAATGGATATGAGGCATATATAGTTGGTGGTTGTGTAAGAGATTCTATACTTGATAATAATCCAAGTGACTATGACATAACGACCAATGCTAAACCAAATACAATAAAAGAATTATTCAAAAGAACTATTGATACTGGGATAAAGCATGGGACAGTTACGGTTTTATTTTATGAAGATAACAAACCATTTACATATGAAGTAACAACATATAGAGTTGATGGAGAGTATGATGACGCTCGTCATCCTAAGGATGTAAAATTTGTAAGTGATTTGAAAGAGGATTTACTTAGAAGAGACTTTACGATCAATGCGATGGCCTATAATGATAAGAGTGGACTGGTTGATGAGTTTGGTGGACTTGTTGATTTAGAAAAAAGAATTATAAGAGCTGTCGGGGATCCAATAAAAAGATTTACAGAAGATGCACTTAGACTTCTTAGAGCGGTTAGATTTTCTGCAAAACTTGGTTTTGAAATTGATAATGAGACAGAAGATGCTATAAGAAAATTGTCAGAAAATTTGAAATATGTTAGTAAAGAAAGAGTTCAAGTTGAATTGACAAAGACTATAACAAGTGCCAATCCAGAGTATATAAGTAAGGTATTTGAGCTTGGCTTATCGAAATATATATGTGATGGATTTGAAAGTATTAGTTGTGGTAGGTTTGAAAAATATTTACCAACACATATGGCTTACGCGTGTCTCTTATACAATGCAGATGTTGATATAGCAAACAAGATTTTAAAAGAATTAAAACTTGATAATAACAACATTTCAAAAATTATAGCACTGCTAAATGCAAAAAACATATATAATACTATAAAAGAATTTTATAATAGCAAAAAGAGAATAGATGAAATGATGGCTATAAAATCACTAATTAATTATCTTAATTATGATTTGACTTATGAATTTTTGAAACTTTTACATATTAATGGCGAAGACAAGGTTTTACTTGATAGAGTGTGTGAATTTGTTAATGAATATAATAATAGCAAGGCACCTATATTTATAAGAGACTTGCTAATTAATGGAAATGAACTTATGGATATTGGCTTTAAGGGACTTGAGATTGGTGTGACATTAGGTGCTTTATTAAAAATAGTTCATAAAAATAGAGCATATAACGATAAAAAAGTATTGCAAGAAATTGCAAAAAAAGCATATAATTATTATAAGGGAGGGGTAATATGAATTACAGAGAAGAATATCAAAAGTGGAAAGCATTGAGCTTTCTTGATGAAAAACTTAAAAGTGAATTAGTTAAAATTGAAAATGATGAAGAGGCAATCAAGAATCATTTTTCTTGTTTTTGCGATTTTGGAACTGCTGGAATGAGAGGTACTATGGGAGTAGGACCAAATAGAATGAATTATCTTACTATAAGAAGAATTACTCTTGGCCTTGCTAAGTATATAGTAAATAATAAGGCTGAAAAGCAAGGTGTAGTAATCACTCATGACTGTAGAAATAATTCAAGAGAGTTTGCACATTATGTAGCAAAAGTTTTGACTGAGTTTAATATAAAAGTATATATATCTAAAGATTTAAGACCAACACCATTTTTATCTTTTGCTGTACTTCATATGAAGGCATATGCTGGAGTTAATATTACAGCCTCTCACAATAGAAAAGAAGATAATGGATATAAGATATATTTGAGAGATGGTGCACAAATGTCACCACCAGATGATCAAGAGATAATTGGTCTTGTAAATAATGTTACAGATGCTGAGATATTTGTTGATCCAAAGAATGTAAAAGAGAATAAAAAGTTAATTAGTATAATACCAAAATCAGTTGAAGATGCATTCTTAAAAGGTGCACTTGATTGTATGATCCATAGAGATTATTGCAAGAAACATGGTAAAGAGTTGTGTGCAGTATATACTCCATTACATGGTACTGGATATACATTCTTGAAAGAGGGATTTAAACAAGCTGGATTTACAAATGTGCATGTAGTTAAAGAACAAAATGATGAGTGCGGTGATTTCAAAACTATTGCTTATCCAAATCCAGAGACTGCACCAGCTTTTGAACTTGCTATAAAACTTGCAAAGGAAAAAGATGCTGATATATGTGTAGCAACAGATCCAGATGCAGATAGAATGGGTGTGTATGTAAAAGTTGCTAAAGGTAAATATGTACCACTTACTGGGAATGAACTATCAGCTTGCATATTTGAATATATATCTAATTTTAAGAGCAAAAAAATGGACTTCAAAAAGTGTTTAGCTGTTAAATCATTTGTTACTACAAGATTACTTGATGCTATAGCAAAGAGCTATAATATAGAACTCGGAGAGACACCTACTGGATTTAAGTGGATTATGAAATACGTAAATAAGAGTCCTAAAAAGTTAGTATTCTCTTGTGAAGAATCATATGGTTGTGCTCTTTCAAATTATGTAAGAGATAAGGATGGTATAGGAACTACACTTCTTGTACTTGAGATGGCATTGGCATTAAAGAAGGCAGGAATTAACCTTTATGATTTCTTACACTTATTATATAAATCATATGGTGTACATAAATGCTATGCATTCTCAGTAATTTATGAGGGATTGTCTGGAAAAGAAAAGATGGCAGGCATAATGGATAAGTTGAGAAATAATCCATTTAAGAAGTTAGCTGATATTAATGCTGTAAAGATGATTGACTATAAGACAAGCAAGATTATTGATTTAAATACAATGGCAGCTTCAGACTATGATTTCCCAAGTACCAATACTCTTAAGTTCTTCTTAGATGACAATAATACTGTAACTATAAGACCATCAGGAACAGAACCAAAGATAAAGATATACTTTGACATCATAGATAAATCTGAGGAATTAGCAGATAATAAATTTAAGATTTTAGAAAGTGCTCTTAATAAAGAACTTGCATAGGGAGGAATATGTTATTTAGCAGTAGCGACATAGGAATAGATTTAGGAACATCTACTGTTCTTGTATATGTTAAAGGAAAAGGAATAATTGCAAGGGAACCATCGGTAGTTGCTATAAATACTATAGACAATATGCCTATCGCTTTTGGTGAGGAAGCGAGAAAAATGATTGGAAGAACCCCAGATAATATTAAAGCAATTAAGCCACTTAAACATGGTGTTATTTCCAATATTACCATAACTGAAAGAATGCTTAAACACTTCATGGAAGAAGCTATAGGTAAGGTAACACTTAGAAAACCAAGAATAGTTATTTGTGTTCCTACAATGTGTACAGAAATTGAAAAGAAGGCAGTGGAGGATGCTGCATATGCCGCTGGTGCAAGAACAGTTGTAGTTATTGAAGAACCACTTGCTGCAGCACTTGGAGCAGATATTGATATAGATAGGCCTGAAGGAAATATGATAGTTGATATAGGCGGAGGTACTACAGATATAGCAGTAATTGCTCTTGGCGGTATAGTGTGTGCCAATTCTATAAAAGTCGCTGGGGATGATTTTGATCAAGCTATCATAGATTATTTAAAGAATCAACATCACTTACTTGTAGGAGATAGAACTGCAGAGCAGATAAAGATTGAACTTGGAAGGGCTATACCTTTAAGAGATAATGATAAACCAATAACTATGGCTGTGAAAGGTCGTAGCACTCAAAATGGATACCCTGGTGAAAAATTGATTGGTGATGATGATATATACTTTGTACTGAAAGAATCAGTTGATGAAATAATGGTCGGCATAAAGAAAGTATTTGAATTGACACCACCAGAACTTGCAGCTGATATATTTGATAAGGGTATATATATTACTGGTGGTGGTTCACAACTATATGGACTTGATCAAGCCATCAAAGAAGAAATTGGTGTACAGTGTCTAAGAGTTGACGACCCAATGAGAGCAGTTATACTTGGTATACAAAAGAGAATTATGATGTTTGATAAGCAAGACGGAAATTAAAATGAAACTTAAGGGCAGTGTAGAAAATATTATATATAGAAGTGATATAAATGGTTTTACGGTTTTGTCTGTTAGGTCTGGCAAAACCGTTTTTACTTTGACTGGAAATATAGCATCTATCAATAAAGGTGAAATAATTGATGCTGAAGTTGTCGAAACTATACACTCAAATTTTGGCTTGCAGTACAATATAAAGAATTACAATATAGTGATACCTGATAATGATGAGGAAGGTATATATAAGTTTCTTGTTTCACTTTCAGTAAAGGGAGTGGGAGAAGCGACAGTTAAAAGGTTGATTAGTAATTTTGGAACGGATGTAATTGACATCATAAAAAATGCCCCTGAAAGATTATATAGCATCAAAGGCATGAATGAAAATAGAATAGAAGAACTAAGGAAAAAGGTTATAGATAGAGAAAGCGAGATTGACATAGTACTTGAATTGGAAAAGTACAATATCGGAACCATAACGATAAAAAAAATAATTGACAAGTATGGAAATGATACAATTAATATAATAAAAGAAAACCCATATCAACTTGCGATGGATATAAATGGTATAGGATTTAATATATGTGATAACATCGCAAAGAAAATTGGATTTAACGATGATAGCGACAAAAGAGTGATGGCTGCTATAATGTATGTACTTGAAAATGATTATGCTAATGGCAATGTATATATGGAAAAGGGCACATTGATAGAAAAGACAGCAACTCTTTTGCAAATAGATAGTAATTATAACTTTGATGATGCACTGTACAATCTAGAAATTGATTTAAAAATTAAAAGGGATTCATATAACGAAAAGGAATTGGTGTTTCTTAAATCTGCATATAACACAGAAAAGAAACTTTCTGAGGTATTATTCGAAGTTAGAAATGATATAATCATAGTTACCGGTGGTCCGGGTACTGGGAAAACTTACAATATAAAAAAATATTTAAATGATGCAAGTGATGCTGGCCTAAGGATAGCACTTTGTGCACCAACGGGTAGAGCGGCAAAGAGAATAACTGAGGTAACAGGTTATGAAGCTAAGACAATTCATAGATTGCTTGAATGTGTTGGCGATAGTGATGGTAGAAAATCATATTTTCAAAAAAATGAAGAAAATAAACTTGATATTGACGTACTGATAGTTGATGAAATGAGTATGGTTGATGAATATTTGATGCTTGCATTGATGAAGGCTGTGCCAAAGCTTGCTAAAATCATATTGGTAGGAGATGTAGATCAATTGCCATCTGTCGGTGCTGGGCAGGTACTTAAGGATATGATTGACTCAGGTATATTTGTTGTAAATAAACTTACTGATATATATAGGCAGGATGAAGGAAGTAATATAGTAATAAATGCTCATAATGTTAATGAGGGTAAGGAAGTCCAGTTTGATAAAGACGCTGAAGATTTTATATTTACACATAAAAGCACTGAAGAAAAGATAAAGGAGACTATCAAGACACTTGTTAAAGAAAACTTGCCAAGACATTTCAAAACTACAAAAGATCAAATTCAAGTTATATGCCCGTCTAAAAAAGGAAATTGTGGCACTGAAGCATTAAATGTGGTATTGCAAAATGTTCTCAATCCTGAGAGTTTTGAAAAAGATGAGTTAAAAGTTGGAGATACAGTATTTAGAGTTGGGGATAAGGTAATGCAAACCGCGAATAATTACAACATACCTTATGACATGGTGCTTGAAAATGGTAAAGTGTATGATAGAGGGGTTGGCGTATTTAATGGCGATATAGGTGAGATCATAGAGATTGATGATGAAGTAAAAAATATGGTAATAAAGTATGATGATAGGGAAGCATATTATATAGCAAAGGATTTAGCTGATTTGTCACTTGCCTATGCAATCACAGTTCATAAGTCGCAGGGGTCAGAATATGATGTGGTTGTAATGCCTATGGCTAGAGCACCTTATCAATTATTGAATAGAAAGATATTGTATACTGCTATGACAAGAGCAAAAAAATGTATCATATTTGTGGGTGCTGAAGAATACTTAAACGAAATGATTAAGAATAAAAATGAAATAATTAGAAATTCTGCACTTTGTAGTAAACTATATTTGTATGATATTTGATGATATAAAAAAATTCATATTCCCAAGTAGGTGTGTGGTGTGTGATAGCATACTACCTTATGGCCATAATCTTGAAAATGAGTTTTTGTGTGATGAATGTAGACCCAAACTTGAATTTATAAAAGAACCTACATGTAAAAAATGTGGAGCAGCTGTAAGTAATAAAGAAGATACACTTTGCATAAGATGCGAGAAAGAGTATAGAAACGGATATGACTATGGATTTGGATTGCTTAGATATAATGATTTTGTAAAAGAATCAATGCACAATATAAAGTATAAAGGCAGGAAAGAGTATATTGATTTTTATGGAAAAATGATTGCAAAGCGTTACAAGGAAAAGTTTGCAGAAATATCTGCTGATTATTTGGTGCCAGTGCCAATACACAAAAAGAGACTTAGAGAAAGAAATTATAATCAGGCAGCGATATTGGCTTATTCCATATCAAATGAACTTATGAATTATGGTATTGATATTCCTGTAAATGAAGATATAGTTTATAGAAAAAAAGATACTAAAGTTTTAAATAAACTTGATAATGTGGATAGAGAGTCAGAGTTAAGCAATGCATTTGTAAGTAATGATCTAAGTGACATTGAGAAAATAATTATTGTGGATGATATTTATACTACTGGGGCGACTATCGATAAACTTGCGAAAGTGCTCAAAACTTCAGGCGTTAGAAATGTATATTTTGTGACTATAACGATTGTTGATAATTTGTAATAAATATACTATAATTGTAAAGGTTGCTATCCTAAATTACAAAAATATATAATAAGTTTTGACATCGAGAAATTGAGATGTCGGGAGGCGAAATGAATACTCAGTTAAGAAAGGTACTGCAAAATGCAGTATATGCAGCAATTTATGTTGCGCTATGTTATGTTTTTCAACCGATAAGTTTTGCGGCTATACAGGTGAGAATAGCGGAAGCACTTTGTATCTTACCTATATTTGATGATATGGCAATTATATCTATAACTATAGGATGCTTTTTATCAAATATTTTGCTTAGTAGTCCTTTGGACGCTATCTTTGGTACACTTGCTACATTTATTGGATTACTATGCATTAAGTTTATTAAGATTGATAACTTCTTCCTAAAAATGTTGCCAACGATATTGTCAAATGCCATCATAATTCCTTTTGTTATAAAGTTTGGATTTGGTGATACGATGCCACTTTGGCTTCTTTCTATAACTATAGCTATAGGAGAAATTATAGCGGTGTATGTGATGGGATATATACTATATAGGGCGCTAAAAAATACTAAATTTTGTGTAAAATAGTGAGGGGGCTTGCTATTTACGGGGTGGGGCTTTTGCCTCATCTTTTTTATTGTGTCATAAGTATATGTTTTCAAATACTTTGAGAAAGTTTACACTTGACATAATGAATTCTATATAATACAATTTAATGGAACTTAATTAAATAAGTTCCATTAATTAGATTAGGGGTAAATATGGCAAATGAAAGAAATGCTGGTAGAAAGCATAAGTTTAATAACAAAGATATTGAAAAAATGCTTACGATGCTTAGAGAAGGGTATCGTATAGATGAAATTGCGTATAAGTTCAAGACATCAAGGCAGGTTATAGGTCGATATATTAATAAAAGACCAGATCAAAATTTTACACATAAAATTACATATATGCTTGGTCACAAGCCGATGACAGTAATTTATGTAGATTTTTTTAATAAAAAAATTCATATACAGAATAGAACTGATAATAAATATGATAAAGCATTTGGAAAGGTGACTAACCCCAATTGGGAACAATTTGAAATATTTATAAATGATAGAGTTATTCCAAAAGAAAGAATTGATTTAGATAAGGCACTTAAAATTATTGGAGTAGATCACTACGACCCATATTTGATAATAAGTAAAACTAAAGGGAAAATGGAAGGAGATAAGTTTTGGATGAGAATAAAAAAAATAGCATGATAAATTTTGATAATGAGACAAAAAGTTTAGTTTCATATGCAACATCAAAAGGGAATTTACCAAAATGGCATATTGGCAATTATTGGTATAAAACGGATGCTTTTGGATATGAAAACTTGTCAGAATGTTTAATATCAGACTTATTAAAATATTCAAATATTTATAATCATGTTGAGTATAAGGTAATAAAAGGAATTTATAATTTAGAAGAAAAAAATTTTTCAGTAAGCAAGAATTTTTTGAATGAAAACGAAAGCATATTAACATTTTATAGATTGTATTTTTTAGAAACTGGAACCGAATTAAGTAAAGAGGTGTATAAATATAGTGAAATTAAAGATAGAATTAAATTTGTAGTTGACTTTATATCAAGAACATATGATTTGAATGTGTCAAGTAAAATTATTACAAGCATATTGGAATTAGATATGTTTTTTTTGAATGAGGATAGACATTTTAATAATTTTGCTCTAATTAGAAATATAAAAGATGACAGCTTTACATTTGCCCCAATATTTGATAATGGATTAAGCTTATTGTCTGATGTAAATGAATATAATATGACTACAGATGTGTATAAAAATATGGATAAAGTAAGGAGTAAACCATTTTGTAATTCATTTGAAGAACAGTGTGAATGTGCAGAATCATTATATGGGAATATTTTGAAATTTACATTCACTAAAAATGATGTGCTAAGTGAAATTGAAAAGTATAGAGCATATTATTCAAATGAAATAATTGAAAGAGTTATAACAATAATTTTTGAACAAATGCGGAAATACCAATATTTATTTTATTAAAAAATGTAAATTTGTGTTTTAAATATATCTAAAATATGTCTAAAATTTGTCGGTTTTTAAGGGGGTTTTAACCCCCTATCTTTTTGATTTTCTTGGAGGTAGTCCTTGGGAGTGGGGACGAACCTCCTATGTCGTAGGGGGCCTTATGAATTATCGTAGGGGCGAGCACTGCGAGCCCGCAGGTCGAAATCAATTAAATGGCTAAAAAGAGTAGAAAAATGTGGAAGAAGGCACTATGCCTTATTTTTGCGTTTTT
>OMRR01000138.1 GCA_900313535.1 uncultured Eubacteriales bacterium | reverse complement strand
CCAACCAGGACAGCAAGATGTAAACATAGGGAGTCCTGACTTTCTTATTTCTTCTAGTCTCTTTAAAAACTCTGATCCCTCTTCCATTATTGTTAAATCAGCTGTAAATACTGTATCAAATACTTTATCAAATCCAATAGATCTAAGTATTCCAGCAAGTCTCTTTTCTGTAGCCTCTTCTCTTGAAAGTCCTATACCTTCACCATAAGCAGCACGAACTGCAGGTGCAACTTGAACTATAGTTATCTTTTCCTTGTCGTCAAGTGCATCTACAACTTTCTTTACATCATCTCTCTCATGAAGAGCACCAACTGGACAATTAACTATACACTGACCACAGTATGAACAGTTAACATCTGTAAGTTTCTTATTTTGACGAACATTTACAGTTGTCTTTGATCCAGTATTTACTACATCCCATACTCCGAGACTTTGTACTTTATCACATACCTGTACACATCTCATACACTTGATACATTTTGTAAAATCTCTAATGAGTGGAATAGAATTATCCCACTCTTTCTCTTCAAATTTTACATTAAATGGAGTCTCAGTGATACCAAATTCTTTAGTTAATTCTTGAAGTTTACATATGCCATTTCTAATACAAGTTGCACATTTGAAATTATGTTGTGACAGGATAAGCTCCAAATTCATTTTTCTAACTTCTCTTGCCTTTTTTGAATTGGTGTGAATTACCATGCCTTCAACAACAGTGTTGTTACAAGCAGTAACACATTTTTCCAATCCTTCAACTTCAACAACGCACACACGGCATGCACCTATTTCATTTAAATCTTTCAAGAAACAAAGCGTAGGAATATTGATATCATTACTTCTTGCAGCCTCCAATATAGTAGTTCCTTCTTTAACTTCTATATTTTTACCATCAATAATTAATTTTACCATTTTGTACTCCTTCCACCTCTAAATACACCAAAGCCAAAGTGATCACATCTTAGGCATCTTCCACATTCTTGGCATGCCTCTTCATCGCTCATTGTATTTTCAATAGCATTGAAATCATTCTTTCTTTCTTGTGGATTTCTAAGTGACAATTCTACTCTTCCACAAGGAACTTTATCCTCAAATGAAACTTTAGGAATATCTATAGTATTTTCTATCTCATGATTGAATCCAAGATATTCATCTATATTTGCTGCAGCAACTCTTCCAGCAGCAATAGCCTTTATAACAGTTGCTGGTCCAGTTACGCAATCACCACCCGCAAATACACCATCCATATCTCCGATAGCACCTGTATTAAATGCAGAAATTACATTTCCCTTTTGAACAGTAATTCCTTCTTCTTTAAAGTGCTTGCTTTCAATTCCTTGTCCAATAGCTACTACTAATATATCACATGGAATCAAAACTTCATCTTCATTTTTGTTCTTTGGAGATGGTCTATGCTCTTTAATAAGGCTTGTCATTTGTGGTTTTACTCTAAGTCCTTTTACACTACCATCAGGATTTTTCTCTATAGCTACAGGACTCATAAGTTCGACTACATTACAACCTTCTGCTTCTGCTCCTTCTACCTCTTCAGCAAGTGCAGTCATATCTGCTTTTCTTCTTCTATATACTATATCAACTGATGCTGCGCCAAGTCTTATTGATGATCTTGCTACGTCCATAGCAACATTTCCACCACCAACAACTATAACTCTCTTGCCTTTATAGTCAACTGGATTTCCATCACCGATTGCACGAAGCATCTCTACAGCTGAAAGCACACCTTTAGCATCTTCACCATCTATGCCGATCTTTTTATCGGTATGTGCTCCTATAGCAATATATATAGCATCAAATTTTTTCTTTAAATCACTAAAATCTATATCTTTACCAATACTTACATTTAACTCAGTTTTAATGCCGGCAGATAATACAAAGTTAATCTCTTCATCAAGTCTCTCTCTTGGGAAACGATAACTTGGTATACCATATCTAAGCATGCCACCGAGTTTTTGTCTTTGTTCATACACAGTAACATCATGACCCATGATTGCGAGATAATATGCTGCACTTAATCCACTTGGTCCACCACCAATTATAGCAACTTTCTTTCCAGTGCTTTCTGCCTTAGGTGGTAATGTAGGATTTTTTGATTTTTCAATTGCTACACGCTTGATTCCTCTTATATTTATTGGAGCATCAACAATATTTCTTTTACATCTATTCTCACATGGATGTTCACAAATAAACGCACAAGTAATTGGGAATGGATTCATATGTCTTATAAGATTTACAGCATCATCAAATCTTCCCTCTTTTACAAGTGCTATGTATCCAGGTATATCTACATGAGCAGGACACATATTTACACATGATACTGGTTGATTACTATTGCAAGTACAGTTCTTATTTACAACATGTTCTTTATAATCATCATAGCATCCTTCAATACTATTTAATGCAAGCTTTCCTGCTTCTTGACCGATGGCACAGTCAGAAGAAAGATAAATAGTTCTTGCAGTTTCTTTAATCAAATCTAGAGTTTCAAGTGTTGCCTTTCCATCAAGCACGCTGTCTAACAACTCTGCCAATTTATTCAAACCGATTCTACATGGTGTACATTTACCACAACTCTGTGATAAACAAAGTCTTACAAATGAATTAGTCAAATCAACTGGACAAAGTCCACCAGGACTAGCAACAATTCTTCTTTCAAGATCTTTGTAAAGCTGTTCTTTTACAGTCTCTTGCTTGTTTTCGGTATACACTGTTAATCTACTCATAATTAATCTGTATAATTACTTATACCCTCCTTTCAAATTCTATGCTAAGAAATGATTTTTCACGCTTACTCTGAAATCATCTTCATTCATATTGTAGTCAAATGGGAATGTAATCTCTTCACCTGTTTCTTTAACTTTAATTCCAATAACTTCTGTCTTTCCTGCAGATCCGCCAACTTTTGCATTGCTGCAGTCTACCTTTCCTGAAAGTTCCTCTTCAATTATTTTAACCATATCATCAGTTGACATTTCATAAATTTGGTGCATAATTCATCCCTCCTATAGTTTCCTAATATATTGTTAATCATTATACCATAATACTATCATTTATACTATACCCATAATTTTTAAACTATGATTTAATAGTGAACACCACGCCTAGGAAAAAGTTGGAGCAAAAATAAATTTTTTGCGATGCTGGCGATAGCCGAGCCTTAGAACTTTAGCACTGTTTGAGCGT
>OMRR01000150.1 GCA_900313535.1 uncultured Eubacteriales bacterium | reverse complement strand
CACAAATAGGTTTTACAGATGATCTAACTTTCATATTAGACTCTCCTTTCGTTATTTGTCTCTCCAAATTATACGACCCTTCGATAAGTCATATGGAGATAATTCAATAGTTACCTTATCTCCTGGAAGTATTTTGATATAATTCATACGAAGCTTCCCAGAGATATGTGCGAGAACTTTGTGTTTGTTCTCAAGTTCAACTTCAAACATTGCGTTTGGAAGTTTTTCAAGTACAGTTCCTGTAATTTCAATTACGTCAGATTTTGACATAAATACCTCTACTTTAGTTAATTGATAGTTATTGCTATTTATATTAAAGACAATATTTCTGGTCCATTGTCTGTAATAACAATTGTATTTTCATAATGAGATGATGGTTTACCATCAGCAGTCTTTACTGTCCAATTATCATCAGCAGTATACACTTCATAAGTACCTAGATTTATCATTGGTTCAACTGCAAAAGTCATATTCTTTTTAATTAATATTCCTTTCTTTACAGTTGCAAAATTTGGTATTTCAGGATCTTCGTGAACTTTCTTTCCGATTCCATGACCTACATAATCTTCAACTATGCCATATCCAAACTGCTCAATGTACATCTCTATACCAGCACCTATATCACTAATGTGATTACCAGGGACAGCATACTTTATTCCTTCAAAGAATGATTGTTTAGTCCTTTCAACGAGCTTATTAACTTCATCTGAAACTTTTCCAACTATTACAGTCCTTGCTGCATCGGATTGATATCCTTTAAAGCACACACCACCATCAATTTTTACTATGTCACCTTCTTTTATAATGACATCCCTTTTGGGTATTCCATGAATCACTTCATCATTTACTGATATACAGAAATTCCCTGGAAAATCATAAAGGTGGTAAAACGAACATGATGCATTATTCTTTTTAACAAACTTTTCTGCAAATTTATCAATCTCTAATGTAGATAGACCTGGTTTTATATAGTTAGCAATCTCATTGTGGACAGATGCAAGAATTTTTCCTGCCTCTCTCATTAATTCAATTTCTCTATCAGATTTAATACTTACCATTAATCATTAATTCCCAAAACTTATAATCTTGTCAATAGCATCAATCATTTCTTCTTTTGATTTTATAAATCCAGAAATTGTTTTTAAAATGCCTTTTTCATTATAGTAATCAATTAATGGTTTAGTTTGCTCATGATAAGTTTTTAATCTATCCTTTATAACATCAGCTGTGTCATCTTTTCTATGAATAAGTGTCGCACCGCATTTATCACATACACCATCTACTTTAGGTGGCATACTTACAATATGATATGTTGCTCCACACTTTTCACACACTCTTCTACCAGATAAACGTTCCGCAATCTGGTCATCATCGCCTTCAACTAAAATCGCAAGATCAATTTTAGTATTAGATTTATTTAGTGCTTCATTTAATCCATCTGCTTGAACAATAGTTCTTGGGAAACCATCAAGTATAAATCCATTTTTGCAATCATCCTTACATAGTCTATCAACCATCATATTGATTGTTACATCGTCAGGAACAAGTGTCCCTTTATCAATGTATGACTTTGCAAGTTTACCAAGTTCAGTGTTTTCTTTAATGTTAGCTCTAAATATGTCTCCAGATGAAATATGTGGTAAATTATACTTTTCTTTCATTTGTGAGGCGATAGTGCCTTTACCAGCACCAGGCGCTCCAAGCATAATTATATTCATATATACTCCTTATGCAGATAAGAAATCTCTATAATTTCTAACTACAAGTTGAGACTTAATTTGTTGTAATGTCTCAAGTACAACACCAACTACGATTAGAAGTGATGTTCCGGAGAATGAGATTCTTGAAATATTAAATATACCTGAAATAATTATTGGTATCAAAGCAACTATACAGAGTCCTACAGCACCTATAAAAATGATATAATTTAATATTCTTGTTAAGTAATCTGCTGTCTCTTTACCTGGTCTGATTCCTGGTATAAAGCCACCATCTTTTTTAAGATTTGATGCAACTTCATTTGGGTTAAATGTAATTGATGTATAAAAATATGCGAAGAATATTACTAAAAATACATAAATAGCACATCCAATTGAATATACAGGATACTCTGGTCTAAACCAAGAACCAGAATTAAGTACTGATGCAATTACATTAAAAATTGTATTTCTAACATCCAAGAATTGTAAAATAATTAATGGTAAAGACATGATACTTGATGCAAAGATTACAGGTATAACTCCAGCAGTATTTACTTTCAAAGGTATAACTGATGCTCCATTGCTTACAGAAGCTCTACCGGCTATACGACTTGCATATTGTACATTGATATCACGTCTTGCATCTTCAAGGATAACTGATAATGCAATAATTCCTAATATTACTATGCCAATAGCAATTGCATAAATTATCATTACAGTAATATTGTTATTCTTTAAGAATTTCTCATACAATGTATAGAAGTCATTTGGTAATGATGAAATGATATTGAATAACAAGACTATTGAAATTCCATTACCAACTCCAGATTCTGTAATTCTTTCACCAATCCACATAAGGAATGCTGAACCTGCTGTCATTGCAAATATTGCAACAATAATTACAAATACAGGAGTGCCACCATTTTCATATCCACTAAAGAAACCTTGACCATTAAATCCTACAGCCATTGCACTTGATTCAAGAAGTGCTAAAATTACTGTGACATATCTTGTATACTCAGCAATCTTCTTTCTTCCATCAGCACCTTCTTTTTGAATCTCTTCAAGTGGTGGTATAGCAATAGTTAAAAGTTCCATAATGATACTTGATGTGATGTATGGTGTGATTGACAATGCCAATATTGACATTTGTTCAAATGATCCACCTGTCATACTTGAAAGCCAGCCAACAGCATCTTGAGCTTGTATGTTATCAAATAAATTTTTAAAGAAATCTTTATTAACTCCAGGTACTTGAATCAAACTGCCTATTCTTATTACTACAAGCATTAATAAAGTAAACAATAATTTCTTACGAATATCTTTTACTTTAAATGCATTAATCACCATTTGTAACATAATTATTTCTCCTAATTAGTTGCTTCGTTGCAACCATCGCAAGTCTTACATGTGCCACCAGCAGCTTCTATCTTTTGTTTAGCTGATTCAGAGAATAAGCATGCTTCAATAGTTAAGTTCTTTGTGAGATTTCCATTTCCAAGTATCTTTACACCATCAAAGTTACCTCTTATCATGCCATTCTCTATCATCTTATCTACAGTAACTACTGTACCGTTATCAAATCTTTCAAATTCACTTACATTTAAAGCAACAATTACAAGTCTGTTTGGTTTCTTAAATCCTCTTTTTGGTAATCTTCTATAGAGAGGCATTTGTCCACCTTCAAATCCTGGTCTTGGTGCACCTGATCTAGCTTTTTGACCTTTATGTCCATAACCTGCAGTCTTACCATTTCCAGAACCATGGCCTCTACCTTTTCTATATTGCTTTTTAAGTCTTGAGCCTTCAGCTCCTTTTAATTCTGATAATTTCATAAAGGCCCCCTTATACTTCTTCCACTTTTACTAAGTGGTTAATTTTTTGTATCATTCCTCT
>OMRR01000173.1 GCA_900313535.1 uncultured Eubacteriales bacterium | reverse complement strand
TTTATTTTACTTTTTTAGCAAATTAGCTTTTTTGTGCTGTAAGTCCTTGTATTTCTTTTCGTCAATTTTTCCTTCATAAATCATCTTATTTGTCCATAATTTTAATGTATCTATTAATTCAGCCATTTGATTAAGTTCATTTTGTATATTGAAAAACTCTTCTAATTCTTCATCATCTACATCCCCATCTGCTGATATGCTTATTAATTTTTCTTTCTTTTCATCCATAGTGTGTAATTTATTCAACATACCTAACACAATGTTTGATAAGTCCTTAATTTTAAGCTCCTTTACATCTGTTTCTTTTCCTATGCGGCACTCATTGGCACAGTAATAACTGCATAAATCAGGCCTTTTATACGCTTTTGACATATTGTACACCTCATCAGGTGTAGGTAATGCCTCATTCTCTATTTTATTTAGTCTATACGACTCCATACCATCAATTAACTCACTTGCAGCTTCACGAGTTAAATTTAGCTCTTCTCTTACTAATTGGTAAATCTTCTTATTCTCTTTTACAGATGCTTTGCCCATTTTTCTCTCCTATTCATATAAAAGTTTACAAATTTACTGTTTAAATTTTCTTGTAAAAAACATATCAAATAGTTTTCCCATTCCCAATGTTCCTGCCATTATTTGTCCTACAACAGGCATAACCAGCATTCCACACATAAGTGCCATAAATTTAGCTAATTCTTCATTACTTTTTCCAGCATATTTTGCCGATGCTAATGTATCAATGAACAATTCTTTCTCATTATACTTTTCCTCATCGGAATCTGGCTCATTAATCAGTACATCTACAGCTTTCTTTAACAGTTCATTTTGTGGGTTATTTTTAATTTCTTCATCAAAAATCATTTTTAACAATGCATATTGCGAATACTTCATTTTTGTGTGGTTTTCCTTGTTTTCCAAATTACAAACTGTTTGTTTTGAAACATCAAGCTTATTTGCCAATTGCTCCGTTGTCCATCCAGCAATCTTTCTTAATGCTCCTAAATTGTTTTGCATTCTCATTATTTTTAAATCTCTATCTTCCATAAACAATCTCCAATATTTAAATTATATCAAAATAATTGGACATTGTCAAGTTATTTTACAATATATTTTTTTTCTTAAATTCTGCAATTTCCTCTAATTTGCATCCTAATATACTACATAGCATGTCAAGAGTATGTGTAGTAATATTCTTGTTTTTTCTTACTCTATCAAGTTGACCAGTTGATATTCCATACTTCTTAATTAAATCATACTGGCTCACACCCTTCTTTTTTATTGTTTTAAATAATTTATCAAATACTATCATATTACCCCCTTATTTAATCATACCATATTCCCCGTATAATTATTACCACCATAACGGTGGTAATTTTCAAAACCTATATTTTTCCCACCTCTATGGTGGTAATTTAAAAATACACAAAAAAAGAGCCAGCATATGTTGGCTCTCAAATACTGACTATAAATAACTTAATAATATATTTTTTTACTTATTATTTTTATTATTAAAACTATAATATATCATAATATATCAATAAGCCAAAATAATTGATTAAAAATGATAAAGTTGCTATAATTAATTTGGAGTTTGCAAATTTTAATATTTTTCATCTCCTCCTTATAAATATTTTTTTCTTGAGGTCTTACTCCACCAAGAGCCTGAGCTCAAAGGAGTAATTAAAATTATTTAAAAAAGGAGAAAAAAATGTTAGAAATTATTAAAAGTGAAGATAATAACACAAATGTAGTAAGTTCAATTTTCAAAGGCTTTCTTGCAACTATACCAGAGGCAATTCAAAACGTTGAATTAAGTATACGTGTAAAAACTGTAGCTGGACACATTTTCAAAAAATCTGTTAAAGTTTTTGCAAACGGATCATTACATTCTAAAGGTTAATTTTTACTTAGCAAACTCCCCTCGGTGATGAACCGAGGTTTTTTATTAATATTTAAATTAAAATATCAAACTTAACATCGCAATAATAATTATAAGAATTGGCAATATTGCGATGCAGCAACATCCACCACCATAATATGCTTTACTATTATTAGAACCTCTATGCTCTCTTGGGTCATAATTTATGCTATCAGGTTCATCTTCCGGTATCATTGCATCATAACCTAAGAAAAACTCATCATCTGACATTCCACCGAATGAATCATCCATAATAACTCCTTTCTAAACAAACTTAATTTTTGCACTTTCTAAATCTTCAATAATTGAATATAAATCATTTACATCACTATTAACTTCAAGCACAAGATTTCTCACAATTCCATCATTAAAAGTATTATTAAAAGCCTTAAGAAAATCTTGCTTGATTTCATCATTGTTTATAAAATAGTCATTTAAGTCACCATGATGAGCTATTCTTTTAGATCCTCTTTTACCCCATAAATGAACACCACCAATATAGTCTCTATACTGTTTCAGTTCTTTTAATATGCCGACATAATCAGGTTCATCATACACAGTATATATTTGTGGCACATCACAGGCTATTTTAAGTTTTACTTTCCCCTTTTCAATTGCATTTGTAAATGAGTCAAAATCATTAATTGAAGATAATATAAACTTGCCACCATGATACATTGAGCCAGTTCTATTTTCAATTTGAATTTCAGTATTCTTAAATCGTTTATTAATTTTAATTTCAAAATATTTATAGCACTCTATAAACTTATTAATATCTGAATAATCATCAAATGGTGGATGAATTTCAATTACATCAGGTGGGTCATTATCTCCTACTAAATCAAATACAAAGTCAGCAAACTGCTTAGCCCAATTGACACTCTTCCATAATTGAGGAATACCGCTTTTTTGAGATTTTACTATTTCATCATATTTAGATACAATATCAGTGTTAAAGTTCCTTTTAGCATATGAGTATTCTGTATGTAAAGAATAAGGCATAGTCAATGTTCCAATGCTACTCTTATCAAAGTTTCCAGCAACTTCCTCAATACTAATTGGTATATGGTCAGGATATTTCTTTCTATTGTACCTTACCATTTTGAATAATGTACTCATCTATTCTCATTCCTTTCTACAAACTCAATTGTTTCTTTATGCAGCCTTTGTGGTCCTTGTATATTCTTTTTTACACCATTCTTTCTCAATAAGTCTAATGTTAACAAATCTGCATCAAATTTCTTTATTAACTTCATTTCAAAGTAAGTCTTCCCTGTAGTTTCAAGTTTTTTATTATACTTTCTATCATCAATTTCTAAATATGGAATATTGATTTTTGTTACTTCGCATTTATATCGTATAGCACATTCAGGTTTACTCACATAGATATAAACTATATCTCCTATTTTAACATTCTTTATTGAATTTGAGTAGTGCCAATCTAATCTTTCAAATTCATCAAAAGCACTATGTATATCATAATCATTTAAATTTGATGGTATTACCCATAATGTATTATCACTATTTCCTATACTCATTTACTTACCTCTCTTCTTTGTTTTCTTATCAGTTAAACTAAAGTCCATAAGTAAATTATTAGCATTAACTAATTCTTTACCAGAACTCATAAGGTTCTCTTTAACCTTTTGTAAGTCAGCTATAGTATCATCAATTTTCTTAATTGCCGCATTAAACTTATCGCTTGACTTAGTAACCATACCACCAAAGTTAAACTTAAACTCCTTAATTCTTTCATTTAAGTCTCTCATAGTGGCATTTTGATTCTCATACTTTGCTATCTCATTCCTTATTTCCAATACATTAGTTGATGCATTCCTTATAAGTGATATTATAGGAATAAAGAATTGTGGTCTAACCACATACATTTTTGGATACTTATGCGAAACATCATAAATGCCGGCGTTATAAATATCGTTATCAGCCTCAAGTGTAGATACAAGTACTGCATATTCGCACTTTTTCTCTTTACGGTCTTTATCAAGTTCTTTCAAAAAGTCTTCATTTTTATGTTTAGATTTAGTCACCGACCTCTCATTCTTCATCTCAAACATTATAG
>OMRR01000182.1 GCA_900313535.1 uncultured Eubacteriales bacterium | reverse complement strand
TTATACTATTCTTTATTAAACTATTTATCGTATTTACTCTACTACCATAGGGTGACCCAATGAACCCAACACCATTAATCTTTTCTTTACCACCTTTTAAATATGGATTTGCTGCATATGGCAAAAAAATAGTTTTTGCATGCTCTTTATCAAACAAATATTTTGTTTCATGAGCCGTCAGCCAAACCAAATCATAATATTTTGAAACTTTTAAGTGATAATATGGTATAGTTAAATTATCAGCACATATCAATAATGTTGGCACTCCTTTCATTTTTATGGCTTTTATTGTTTGAATAAACAATTCATTTTCATTGTACGGTGTCATAAACAAATGTGGCTTGTACAAATCAATCTCATTCAATATTTTTTCATTAGCATCGTTTATATTTTCAAAAGATGATGGATCGCAAACCTTTATTTCACAATTATGGTGCTTTAACTCATCAAATATATGGATTCGTTGCCACTTAATCATAATATCATCTGTCTCATGAAAATAATACAATATTTTAAATATATTATCCATATTTATTATATATTTACCTTTACTTTTATTTACCAAATATAGTCATAGTGCTGTATATCATCTTCTAATAATTTATCACCTAGTTGAACTTCTATAAAATGCAAATCTGATATAGCATATATGCTATGCTTACTACCAATATTTATTGTCAAAACATCTCCAACTTTCACATCAGATTTTATACCATCCAATAAAAATATCCCTGTTCCTTCAATTATTGTCCATACTTCTTTTCTAAAACTATGCTTTTGGTAACTTATATTCTTACCCTTTTTTATATATATGTGTTTAACTAAAGAATTGTTAAATATATTAATTACTTCAAATGTGCCCCACAATCGCTCTTCAAACATAGGTCTATTATCTATTTTTTCTACCAATAGTTTATTATAACTTGATTCCTTTTTATCTGAAACAAATATTCCATCATAGCTTGCTGCAACAATTACATCGTTAAGTCCCATTGCTATAATAGGTATATTAAGTTCATTTATAACATTAGTATTATTACTCTTTTCATCAATAACTACATCCCCTATAGACTTATCAACCATAACATCAGTTAATGTATTCCACGTACCTATATCTTTCCATTCACCAATATATTTTACAGCACCTATACTTTTCTCTTTTTCTAATACCGCATAGTCAAAACTAATTTTTTCAATATTTTCATATTTATTATATAAATCACTATAATCAATGAAGTCAATATACTTATGGGCAACTTCTAAAATATATTTGAGTTTAAAACAAAAAACTCCACCATTCCATAACGCTCCTTGTTCAATTAATTCTTTTGCCATTGTGATATTGGGCTTTTCAATAAACTTATTTGTTTTCGTGTTACTAATGATAAACTGTTTATCTTTATTTTCATTAATTATATAACCATATTTTTCACTAGGATATGTTGGTTTAATTCCAATCAAACCAATATTATAAGATGAATCTTTTATCTTCTCATCAAGTTCATTTAATTTATGAAAAAAATCATCATCAACATAAGAATCTACTGGGCACACTGAAATAGTTTCATCTATATCCACTCGTTTAATATCCTTCAGATATAGGCATGCTAACAATATTGATGGAAATGTATCCCTTCTAAATGGTTCAATAGACAAATTTATTTTTTCGCCTAATTGACTTTTTAAAATTGGCACTTGATCTTTTGATGTTGCAATTAATATATTTGCTTGATTGTCAATTGTTAAAATTTGCCGATAGACTCTTTGTACCATTGATTCATAAGTTTTATCATCTTTCTTTAATATTTTTAGAAACTGTTTTGACCTTACTTCATTAGACAATGGCCATAATCGTTTGCCAGATCCACCTGATAATAATACTATATACATAATCTACTTACCTCATTATTGATTTTTAAGCGCTCCAAATCGTACTTTGTCATTATCTCTACCAATTCTTCATATGTAGTTTTTTGAGGGTTCCAACACAATTCTGTTTTTGCCTTTGTTGGATCTCCAAGTAAATTAACAACATCTGTTGGTCTATAAAACTCCTTTGATACTTCAATCAAAACTCTACCATTATTTGCATCTATTCCTTTTTCATCCAAACCTTGCCCACTCCATTCTAAATCTATACCAACATTTTTAAAAGCTAATGTGGTAAACTCTCTTACAGTGTGCTGTATTCCGGTTGCAACAACATAATCATCAGGCTTCTTAGCTTGAAGCATAAGCCACATGCACTCAACATAATCTTTAGCATACCCCCAATCTCTCAATGAATCTAGATTTCCTAAATACAATTTATCCTGTAACCCAAGTGAAATCTTAGCAGCAGCTATGGTGATTTTTCTTGTTACAAATGATTCTCCCCTTCTTTCAGATTCATGATTAAACAAAATTCCATTGGACACAAACATTCCATATGCTTCTCTATACTCTTTTGCTATCCAATAAGCATATTGTTTTGCTACCGCATACGGACTATAAGGGTGAAATGGTGTTTTTTCATTTTGTGGCACTTCTTCAACTTTTCCATAAAGTTCAGACGTTGATGCTTGATAAATTTTTATTTCTTTTGATAATTCCAAAACACGAACAGCCTCCAAAATTCTCAAAACTCCTATTGCATCAACATTTGCCGTATATTCAGGAACTTCAAAAGAAACGTGCACATGACTCTGTGCTGCAAGGTTATATATTTCATCAGGTTTTATTTTTTTTATAATATTTATAACACTAAAAGAATCAGTCAAATCTCCATAATGTAAAAACAACTTGTCTTTAATGTTAACTATCCTATCAAGTTTTTCAACTGATGACCTTCGAATAATACCATGAACTTCATAATGTTTACTTAAAAGAAGTTCCGCTAAAAACGAACCATCCTGACCAGTTATTCCTGTAATTAATGCTCTTTTCATAATCCTTCCTAATATTAAATATACTTGGCTATCAAAAAATTAATAATACACTTAATAGCTACATTTATGATATGATAATCAACTATATTAGTTAATATAAATAATAAAATAATTAGTAATACAAGTAACATTGCAAAACTTTAAATTTTCAATACTATGACTTATTATAATATGAATTGTAGCAATGAATCAAAACCCTATAATACTTTTTAGCAATATCCTCATAATTGTAATTTTTAAAAATTAAATCAATAGAAGCCTTTCTCATTTCATTAAACTTATCAAAAGATAAATCAGCTATTTCCCTTATAGTTTTCCTTAAATCATTGATGTCATTTTCTTTAAAAACTAGAGCATTATTATTTTTTGCTCTATCTATATTAATGCTATTATTTTCAAATACTACTGGCAATCCACATGCTTGCACATCATAGAAACTTAAAGAGCATTGTTTCGGAAAAATAGCAACATCAGCTATCTGATAATATTTAGCTAAATCTTCATATTTTTGAGTTCCAAGTCTAACAATATAGTTTTTACTCATATTAAATATTTTTTCTATTTTATCGCCATCTAGACCATTGGTTTTACCGATAATAATAAATTTAATGTTCTTTTTGGATTTAATCTCTTCCATTAAGGCATTGGCTAAAAACAAACCTCCTTTGCTCTCATCTAACTTTCCAGCATATATAAACACAAAATCATCTTCATCTAAACCTAGTTTTTTTCTATATTTTTTTCTTATATTTTCATTTGGGCAAAACAATTTTACATCTGTTCCAAAAGGTATATATGGACATTGTTCGACTGGAATATTTAAACATTTTTGAAGATAGTTGTCGTCTTGTGTCCTAATAATTTGAATATTATCTTTAATAATAATTGGTGTAAAAATATGCTTATAAACCCATTCAAACACATTTTTGAATTTATTCTTAGAGGCAATTTCTAGCATATGACAGTCCATAATAAAAGGTAAATTCATCCTTTTCCTTTTAAGCAAATATTGCATTGCAATTAATGTCGTATTTCCATGTACATAAACTATATCAGGATTCTCGTTTAATATTACATCAAATATACTTGGTGGGAATACAGCACGTCTACTTAAAAATCTTTTAACTGGCAACCTCAAAATTTTAACATTATATTTGCTTTCATATACACTATCTTTCTTTTCTATATTTTCACTATCAAAAAATCCAATAAGATGCCTAGGAACATTACTCATATTTGATGTTAGTATCGTAACTTCGTGTCCCATATTTACTAAGTATTTGCTTAAAACATTTAATTGATATCCTGCTTCTGGATGAAAAAAATCCTCAATATTTAATATTTTCATTAAACAATACCTCAAATACTATTGTATTAATACTAATTATAATACCAACTACAATACATTACAAACATTTTACCTTACTAAATTAAGCTAAGACATGCTCTTTTTATACTGATTGTAGTCCCTTATATACTCTCTCCCATCATAGTGAGTACTTGCCAAAACTAATAACACAGAATCTGAAGAAAAGTCATACATATCTTTCCAAACCATTTTAGGTATAT
>OMRR01000139.1 GCA_900313535.1 uncultured Eubacteriales bacterium | reverse complement strand
GCCAACTCTTCTATTTGACTATTAATTATATCCGCTTCCTCCGCATCTATTCCTCCAACAACAGGTACCGATATAGAAATTTCACAACAGTCAACTTCATAGTTATCGTTTGGGCTTGTCCAATTGTATTCGTAATGATCCGTAAATTTTTTCGTATCAACAATTTTTGCTTCTTTACTTCTTTCATTTACTGTTTGTAATGTTTCGGACACGTCACTTTCTACTGCTATTTGTTCTGTGGTTGATTGAGATTGTACATTTATTTGTGGCTGTGTGCTTATTTGAGTTGTTTCTTCAACTTGTATCTTTTCAATGGTTTGGGTTGTCTCTTCAATTTTAATAACTTCTTGGGTTTTGCTCGTTTCTATAATTTTAGTAGTTTCTTGTACTATAGAGCTTTCTATAGGTTTTGTTACATTTGTTTCTTGCATTTTATTATTTTGTTGTTGCACATATTTACTATTTGTTGTCATTGATACTCTATTCCTATTTGATGAACCAAAATTTCCAGAGAATATAGAAATCAAAAGCCATATTAAAAATATTGCAATACTTATACTTACAACTATTATTGATACATTTTTAATAATTTTGAATTTGTCATCTTGATTTTCCCACTTTAATGTTTTTAATTCTTCAAATGCAGTAACTAAAAAAGCGAAGCACCAACACATTGCTCCCCACCACAGCTTCAATCCTGCAATTATCAAATTAATAACCATCTTTACTATTTCAAATACTAATAATATTGCACTCCACATAATATGCTCCTTTTCTTTTTCGCCCTCAAATAAAAATCTCACAGGCAAGAGCCCATGAGACGAAAATTGTGGACTCTTGCTGCGAGACAAGATATCAACAATCTAACTATGTCAATATAAGCCCACATTTTTACCAAATGTGTAACATAGTTAGAATGCTAAAATTAGGCATAGATATGCCAATAAAAAATTGATATCTTTCTCGCATTTATCATTTTATCAAAAATTAAAATATATTACAATAAAAAATTGCAAAGTCAAATTATATATAAAAGCTAAAAATACTCGTTTATCAATATTTTCACAAAATCCCACCCACTTTTTGTGAAAACTTCACACAATCCCAGCCACTTTTATGTCACAGCGAGAGTCTATAGAATAAAATAATTGAAAAATTACTTATTGTTACCTATAATATTTCTATGGAAACTAAAAGAATAAAAACCATCCTCTGGGATTTTGATAATACTTTATTAAGTTTTGATGCGGCAGAAAAAGCGGCTATCCTTTCTACGTTTAAAAAGCTAAATTTAGGTGATTGTACGATAGCTATGTTAAAGAGGTATTCAAAAATCAATAAGGGATATTGGGAGAAGATAGAAAAGAAGGAAATAGATAAAAGTTTTGCCTTGGTACAAAGATATGCAGATTTCTTTTCGGAATATAATATAGATACCAATATGGCAGCGAGATTTAATGCAGAGTATGAGGTAGCACTTGGAGATACCATTGTTTATATTGACAATAGTTATGAATTAGTGAAATCTTTAAAAGGAAAATATAAACAATATATTGTTTCAAATGGTGCTAAAAATGTTCAAACACTACGATTGAAAAAATCTGGCTTTGATGAATTGATGGATGGCATTTTCATTTCAGACATTATAGGTGCTGAAAAACCAAGTGTAGAGTTCTTTAACCATGTATTTGAAAATATAAAATTTAATGATAAATCAGAAATTTTAATTGTTGGTGATTCTCTTACAAGTGACATAAAAGGTGGAAACAATGCTGGAATTATTACTTGCTGGTATAACCCAAAGAAAAAAGGCATCCCAGGGGGATACCTAGTTGATTATAATATTCAAAATCTAAATGAAATAACTTCTATTCTTGATAAATAATTTGGGCTCGCATAGCTCGCCCCTACATGGGCTTTGCCATGCGTCGTCCCTACGATAAATTTATAGCAACAGGGTTCATGTAATTAGCCTATACGACATTTTGTCCCTACGACTCCTTATAGTTACTTGTATTAATCTTTACATATTTTACTTCAGCTCTATCGTATTTATCAAGCATCTTTGTGATTCTTTTGCTATGTTCTTTGGTAAAAGCATAAATATCAAACTCGTGATATTTTGTCTCACCTTTTTCATCCTGCTTATTATTTTCAAAGTAATACCAAAATCTTTTATAAGGAATATTATTATCTTTAAAATATTTTTCTAATTCTTCTTTTTTGTCATCGTATTTTGTAGAAATTTCAAATTTATAAATGTACTCTTTTAAATGTCTTTGTTGATAAAGCATAGCTGATGTGATGGAAAGGGTAGTAGCAATAACCATGACAGCACAACTTACATAAACATTTGAATCTGAAATTGCTTTGATACAAAGTACGTCAAAAATAACATATGCATCAGCTAAAATAACTGCCAATACAATATTTTTACTATTTAAGAAAAATATTTGTTTAAATTCATGGAGCCCAGCGTGAAGTATTCTAAGTATTAGATAAATTGTTATACCTACTGCACCAACTCCTATAACTATGTTTCCCATATTAAACTCCTATTGTAATATTCATAAGTGGTTTATGTTTTAAACTTTAATATATTAAAACTCCGTCGGCACTAAACTCTCTGTTAATTCCATCAATTAATTGTTCGCCAGTTGCCATTGCACCCGCTTGATTAAAATAGAAAGTTTTGCCATTTATATTTTGCCAACCAGTAACCATTTCTCCGTTGTTTCCTAAATAATACCAAGCACCTTTATATTGTTTCCAAGTATTAGTTACATAACGTCCGTTTTCCATATAAACCCATTTATCATAATCAAGCATTTTCCAACCATCGGTTTGCGCTACTCCAGGACCACCACTTATTGAACCTATAGAATTCATTCCGAACCAAATGTCGCTAAAATTAAGATAATTATTGTCATCATAATCGAAATGATATGAATAGCCATCTTTATCTTCTATATATATATTGCCATCCTCATCCCTCATTTGCACATTGCCTTGCTTATCTTTATAATAATAGCTGCCATCCTCATCTAATATGAAATAATTACCTTTGTTATCCCACATTTCCATTGGGCCTTCAAAAACACCATCTTCGTTATATCCAAAAGCATAAATTGAATAACTAACAAATATAGTACATACAAATAAACATAAAAAAAATTTCTTAAAACTCATTTCAAACTCCTTACTTATATACCTTACATCATAAAACAAAAAAATGCAAGGTTAGAATAGTGGCAAAAAAGGGGTAAATATCATAAGGCAATAATAATGAAATATATTGGGAAGTTTATGATATAATAAATATTGACAATGTAATAAGATTTTTGTATAATTTTATCACTTTA
Organism: uncultured Eubacteriales bacterium; assembly: GCA_900313535.1. Classification (GTDB taxonomy): domain Bacteria; phylum Bacillota; class Clostridia; order Lachnospirales; family Lachnospiraceae; genus UBA3633. Next base: position 19,597 of record OMRR01000139.1, on the reverse strand, counting down.
TCAATTTAGCACTTTAATACAATAAAGCAAGGAGGCAAATTAATTGAATACTTTTAGCTTCAAAACTCCCATAGGCCTTAAAGATTATATTCTAAAGGATATGGAAAAAAAGAATAAAATTGAGCAGGCTTTAAAAGAGCTTTTTTTAAGTAATGGATATAATCTTATAGAGACGCCAACACTTGAGTACATAGATGTATTTACTTACGATGCACAAGATTCAAGTTTATACAAGTTGATAAATAAGGAAGGAGAAGTTCTCGCCCTTAGAAATGATATGACAAAATCAATTGCGAGAGTTGTACTTACAGAGACAAAGGATATGATTTTTCCACAAAGGTTTTGCTACATTTCAAATATTTTTCGCTATAAAAAAGCGTACCTTGCTATGCAACATGAATTCACTCAAGCAGGTATTGAATTAATAGGTACTAATGACATTTATGCAGATTATGAGGTAGTGAGCCTGGCAGTAAAATCATTAAATGCAATTCTTGATAACTTTAATCTATATATTAGTTCATCAGACTTTTTTAACAACTATCTTGATGATTTAAATATTAACAATAATGTAAAAGTGGAAATTTTGCAGGCAATTAAAAATAAAAACATTTCTAGTGTAAAAAAAATATTAGATAACAATCTTTCTGACAATAAGAATTATTATGAAGTTTTATCACTTGTTATAGAAGCGATTGGCAAAAAAGATTTATTAAATAAGATAAAGAGTAATGTAAAAAGTGAAAAGACCATGTCTTCTTTATTAAGACTTGAAAAGTTATATGAACTTTTAGAAAAAAATGGATTGGAGAAGAATATAAGTTTTGATTTTTCAATTTTATCTTTTGGAGATTATTATACAGGTATTACTATTCAAGGGTATACAAAAGGTATAGGCACACCAATTTTGGAAGGTGGTCGCTATGATAATCTTATAGAAGGATTTGGCATAAAAAAATCAGCCTGTGGTTTTGCTATAAATGTAAATGATTTGATTAATAAAACCAAACTAACTTATGAGAGAAATGTCAAACTATTGTATTCAAATGATAAAGAAAAAGCCATAAATGAATTAAACGAAAATTCTTTTGTAAGCTTGGAAAAGAGTCTTGAAGATGCATTTGCATATGGAGTTGCAAATAGTATAAAAGAAATTATAGATATTGATACAAATGAAGAGTACGAACTGATAAGTGGAAAGTATGTAAAAAAATGTAGGGGCGAACTTTAGAGCCCGCTTATTAAAATTAAGGTGGTTAAAATATGTCAAGAATAACATTTGCACTTGCTAAAGGGCGACTTGCCAAAAAAACATTAGAAATCTTGGAAAAAATAAATATTAGACCTTTGGATTTGACTGATGATTCAAGAAAATTAGTATTTAATAGTAGTGATGATAAATACACTTTTTTTCTTGCTAAACCATCAGATGTGCCAACATATGTTGACTATGGAGTTGCTGACATAGGGATAGTGGGGCTTGATACTATATTGGAAGAAGGTAGAGATTTATATGAATGCCTTGATCTCAATGTCGGTAAGTGTAAGATGTGTATAGCAGCATATCCTAAAAAAAGAGACTTAATATTGGGAAATGAATGGATAAAGGTTGCTACAAAATATCCCAATATTGCAAGTAAGTATTTTGAATCTAAAAATAGAAAAGTTGAAATTATTAAATTAAATGGATCTGTAGAACTTGGACCAATTGTAGGCTTATCTGATTGTATAGTTGATATTGTTGAAAGTGGCAAGACTTTAAAAGAAAACGGACTAGAGGTCATCGAAGAAATATGCGATCTCTCAGCCCGTGTCATAGTTAACAAAGTTTCTATCAAAACAAAATATGAAGAAATATCAAAAATACTAAAAGGTATGGAAGCACCATAGGCACTTAGTATTATTTACTTTAACGCGCTTCATAATACTTGTTTTCTCCATTGATTATTAATCTAATTATATTTAATAAGAATATAATTATAGTAACAATGTATTCCCCGACGCTTACAAAGTTTCCAACTTGGAAACTATATATTCCCCATATTATTACACAAACTATTTGAATACTAAATCTTAAAATTTCGTTTTTTATTACATATATATTTGCATCGGTAAAGTCGGCGATTCCCACAAAAATATTTATAAAGAGACCTCCACCTACAAAACCAGCAATTCCGATAATGATAAGTGGAAGGCCTAATAATAAACATTCAATTGGTTTTATGACAATTTTTTCTTCTTTGTGAAATACTAATAAATAAAAGTTTTTAAATGCAAAATATAAAGTGCTAACCATTCCTCTATACGCATGTAACATTGCATAGACGATTGATTGAATGGCACAAAAAATACCATTAACTTTAGTCTGTTTTCGCCTGTTGATTATAGTATTTGCCCAAAGTTTTCCAATGGTAGGTATAAATTGTAAAATATTTGCTACAACTTTAACATTCATATTTATGATTATATCACAATAAATGAAAAAGTGCTAATATGATTTATCGTGAAAGTGCCCTATGGTTGTAGGGCACTTTTTTTTATGCTATAATAGTACAATTAGAATGCGGAGGCTAATTATGAAAATATACGAAAACAAAGAAGATTTACTAAAAAGACTTGATGAACGTAGTAATGTGGATAATTCAGAAGTACTTGCTATAGTTAAAAATATTATAAAAGATATTAAAGAAAAAGGTGACGATGCATTAATTTCATACACCAATAAATTTGATTCGCCACTAATAACTCTTGATAATATAAAAGTTAGTGAAAAAGAAATTGAAGATGGGTACAATACTATCAGTGATGAATTGAGAGAGACGTTTAAAATTGCAAAAGAAAGAATCTATAATTTTCATATGCACCAAAAAGAGGAAACATGGACTTATGAAAAAAATGGTGAAATTCTTGGTCAAAAAGTAACTCCACTTGAAAATGTCGGCGTTTATGTTCCTGGTGGAAAAGCCGCATATCCATCAACGGTATTTATGGATGTAGTCCCTGCACAGGTTGCAGGTGTTAAAAATATTATAATGACTACACCTTGTAATAAGGAAGGAAAGGTTAGTGATGTTGTTTTAGCTGCTGCATATATACTTGGAATTAAAGATATATTTAAATGTGGTGGTACACAGGCAATCGCTGCTATGGCTCTTGGTACTAAAACAATAAAAAAGGTTGATAAAATTGTTGGTCCTGGAAATATCTTTGTCGCACTTGCTAAAAAAGAACTTTTTGGAAAAGTTTCTATAGATTCAGTTGCAGGTCCATCCGAGATACTTGTCATCGCAGATGAAAATGCAAATCCAAAATTTGTTGCTGCAGATTTACTTAGTCAAGCAGAGCATGACGAAATTGCATCAAGTATACTTCTTACAAATTCAAAAGTTTTAGCTGAAAATGTGCAAGAACAAATAAAGACATTTACAGAGCAACTAGATAGAAAAGAAATTATAAATAAGTCACTAGATAATTATGGTGGAATCATTATCACAGACACTATAGATACTGCTATAGATATTTCAAATGAGATCGCACCAGAGCACCTTGAACTTGCAGTAAAGGATCCATTCAATTATGTAGATAAGATTAAAAATGCAGGAGCAATGTTCCTCGGTAACTATTCTGCAGAGTCTTTAGGCGATTACATGGCAGGACCAAACCATGTACTTCCAACAATTCACACTGCAAAGTTTTTTTCACCATTATCAGTTTATGACTTCATTAAGAGAACTTCTATAATATATTTTGACAAAGATGCTTTTAATAAGATTGGTAAAAATGTAGCAACTTTTGCTCATTCAGAAGGTCTCACAGCCCATGCATTAGCAGCAGAGGTGAGGATGGATTCGTAGAGACGATAAAATGTAATTGCTAAATGTTTTCTTTTCATATATAATTATAACATGACTAATGCTGAATTAAAAAACTATATAAGAGAAATATCGGATAAATATAATCTTAAAAAGGTTATTCTATTTGGTTCGCGTGCAAATGGCACTAATAAAGTTGATAGTGATATAGATTTAATGGTTGAATATAATACTCCAACTGTTTCAATATTTACTACAGTTGGTTTAATGCAAGAAATTGAAGAAAAATTTAATGTTTCAGTTGATATAGTTAGATACCCATTGAAGAATAGAGGTATTAAGTTAAGAGTGGATAAAGAGGAAGTTTTGTATGGCTAATAAAACAAAAGGAGACGATATTAATACAATTGATTTTATCATTAATCAAATAGATACATGTATAAGTTTTATTACGAGTTTAAAATTAGATGAGTTTTTAGCTGATATTAAAACTTGTTATGCAGTAAGTATGGCTTTACAGGTAATATGTGAAAATTCAAGTAAAATAACAGATGAAACAAAAAATAAAACAAGTGCTATTGAATGGAAGAAAATGTCTGGATTAAGAAATTTGATTTCACATGATTATGGGTCAATAATGTTCGAGGATATGTATAACACAGTGCAAAATGATTTACCAACTTTAAAAAATGATTTGGCAAAATTAAAAGAATCATTATAAAAAATGCTAAGTACACAACTTAGCATTTTTCATATAAATTTTAAGAGAAATCATATGTTAGATTTTCAATTTATTTCAAATTTTAAAAAAAATAATAATTATGTAAAAGAAAGCAAAGAAATACCTGCGATTGATTTTTTATTGCTTGAATTGCAAAAAGGTCAAGAATCTGGTTATGTAAATGAAGAAACTTTTAATAAAAAATTTGGGATATGACGTGTTTCATTGTTATGGAAATAATTATTATTTCAATATTAGTAACCTTATATCATTTTATATATAGAATTATAATCGGTGAAATTACATCAAAGATTGATACTAACAAACCCATTAATTATAATTCCATTTTGTTACATGAGTTTAAGTTTGAAAAACCACTATACGATTTTCTAAATGTAAAAAAGTGGAAAGACAAGATGATTACTGCAAAGCCTTACAAGTTTAATCTTTATAAAAGGTCATTAACTGAAATTTTAAAAAGTATGATGATAGCAGAGAAAGTTCACATTATATGTTTTTTTCTTTTGTACTTGCCAATACTTTTAATAATACCATATGGCTCACCACTTGCTTTTATCATTACTTCATTTTTAGCGAGTATGATAGACTTAACATGTGTTATAATACAAAGATACAATATACCTAGAATATTACTATTACTAAAGATTCAAAAGCAGTAGGGCTCGCGATGCGTCGCCCTTACAATTAAATTATAACTACAAAGACTTAAAAGTCACTTTGAAAACATTTGCCCTTATTATATAGAATTATAATTTTGGAGGAATAAAAATGAAAAAAGCAATTATAGTAGTCTATGGAAAAGATAGGACAGGAATAGTTTATAATGTTACAAAGATTTTGTATGAAAACAATATAAACATCTTAAACATTAAGCAGACAATCGCAGATGGTTATTTTAACATGATGTGTATAGCAGATGTGTCACATGTAAAATCTCTTAGCAAGGTTAAAGACGCACTTGAAGAACATGGAGCAAAATCTGGCCTTAATATAAATTTCCAACTTGAAGATGCATTTACAGCAATGCATGTCTTGTAGGGATGACCTTTAGGAGCCCGCACCATAGGGGCAATTTATTCGAGCCCTAGTTTTATTATTATTTTAGGAGAAAGTATGAGTGTAATTAGTATAGAACAAGCTATTGAAACTACCGAGATGTTTTCAAGGGAACACTTAGATGTTAGAACTATTACTATGGGAATAAGTTTGCTTGACACTATGAGTTCAAGTGTGGATTCACTTTGTAAAAATATAGAAAAGAAAATACTTCGTTATGCAAGCAATCTTGTTAAAGTTGCAAATGACATATCAGATGAATATGGAATTCCAATAGTAAATAAAAGAATTTCCATAACCCCTATGTCTATAATTACTGAATCATGTTGCAAAAAAGATGAGGACTATGTGAAAGTTGCAAAGACAATAGATAATCTTGCAAAAAAGCTCAAAGTTGATTTTATAGGTGGTTGGTCTGCTATAGTTAGTGGTGGATTAACTGAAAATGATAAAAGATTTTTAAATGCAATTCCAAAAGTTCTAGCTAAGACAAAAGTTTTATGTAGCTCTGTAGTTGTAGGTAGCACTAAAGCTGGTCTTGATATGGATGCAGTAAAACTTTGTGGAAAGATAATAAAAGAAACTGCAAAACTCACAAAGAATAATAATTCTATAGGATGTGCTAAGTTCGTAGTATTTGCAAATTCAACTGATGACAACCCATTTATGGCTGGTGCATTTCACGGAATAAGCCAAGGCGAAGTTGTATTAAATGTTGGTGTATCAGGACCTGGTGTAGTTAGAAATGCTCTTCTATCTGCTAAAAATCAAGATTTCACTGCACTTTGCGAAACGATTAAAAAGATTGCATTTAAAATAACTCGTATTGGTCAATTCGTAGGAACTGAGGCATCAAAGAGACTTAACATCCCTCTCGGAATTATTGACTTATCTCTTGCTCCAACTCCAGCTAAAGGTGATTCCGTTGCTGATGTATTGGAACTTATAGGACTAGAGTCAGTTGGTGCACCAGGAACCACTGCTGCACTTGCTTTATTAAATGACCACGTTAAAAAAGGTGGTATAATGGCAGCAAGAAATGTTGGCGGTCTCAGTGGTGCATTTATTCCTATGTCAGAAGACCAAGGAATGATAAATGCTGTTACTAAAAAAGCACTCACCATAGAAAAACTTGAAGCTATGACCTGTGTATGCTCTGTGGGTCTTGATATGATTGCTATTCCTGGTGATACATCTGCAGAAACTATTTCTGGAATCATCGCTGATGAGATGATGATAGGAATTATAAATCAAAAAACCACTGCTGTCCGTGTGATACCTGCATATGGTAAAAAAGCTGGTGACAAAGTTTACTTCGGAGGGCTACTCGGCTATGCACCAGTTATGAAGGTAAATGAATTCTCTTGCAAAGATTTTATTAACCGTGGCGGTCATATACCTGCACCAGTACACTCATTTAAAAACTAAGGATTACTTATGAAATACTTAAAAAAATCATTAATAGGTAAAGAACCATATTACAGTAAAGAAATTTCTTCTGGCATCATTTTGAATGCAAATGAATCAGCGTTTGAAACACCTAAAGAGATTATTGAATTGGTGAAGAAGGAACTTGATAAAGTTGATTTAAGAAGATACCCTGACACTGACAACACTCTTATAAGAGAAAGCATTGCAAATGCTTATGGCTTAGATATAACAAATGTTACTATCGGTGTTGGATCTGACCAACTACTTGATTGTATTTTCAAAAGTTTAATTGATGATGAGCACATAGTTTCTTGCAACCCAACCTTTAGCATGTATAAAGAATATGCTAGTTTTACCAATGGAAAATTTATAGATATAGATTTTAAAGATGATATTAATTTTGAATTTGACACAGAAAAAATCATTGAAGCAATAAAAAAATATAATCCAAAACTTGTAATCATTTGTTCTCCAAATAACCCTACAGGTTCAGCAATTGAGAGAAGTAACTTAGAAAAAATCATTATCGCTGCAAATGAAATTAACTCTGTTGTCTTACTTGATGAGGCATACTCAGAATTTCATGAAACTAACTATGATTTAATAAAAAAATATGACAACCTATTTGTACTCAAGACATTTTCAAAGGCCTATGCACTTGCTGGCATTCGTCTTGGATATATGATCGCTTGCAAAGACTTGATAGACACTATAAATGTAGTAAAACCACCTTACAATATGTCAAGATTATCAAGCATTATAGCATCTATAGCCATTAAAAATAAGAATTTATATGATGAAAATATAAAGAAAATAATTAATCTTAAAAATGAACTCTTTGATGATTTGCAAAAACTTGGATTAAAACCAGTTAAGAGTTATTCAAATTTTATTTTCTTAAAACTAAATGATAAAATATTTGATTATTTAATTGAAAACAAGATATATATTAGGCGACTTAAATATAAAAATGAGTTTTGGCATAGAATTACAGTAGGAACAAAAGAAGAGAATGACATACTAATTGCAAAATTAAAAGATAGTATTATGTAAAAGTATTGTTTATAAAAGGAGAGCAATGGGTGGTTGTTCGTTAATCGTTTTATTAATATTAGCTATACCTTTGATGATAATTGGTATAATAGTACTTACCATTTTTAGTATAGCTTTGACATTTATGACTATTGGTGGCATTGTCACTATTATTTTAGCAATTATTATTAAAATAGTATGTTTAGTTAGAGAAAAGAATGGCAAAGAAGTTAAATCTTATGTAAAGATAATAAGTACTATAATACTAATAGTCGGTATAGCTTTAGTTTTGCCAATGATATTTGGTCAATTATATTATATTAAACATGATTTAGATGTAAAAAGAGAAAAACAAAAGATTGAAAATTTATATAATAAAGTAACTGTAAATGACCATAGTGAGTGGCATGATAACTATTTTCTGTTTAATGGTAAAAAAGTTATCTATTCACATAATTTGTATCTTCCTGCAACTGATTTCTATTTAAAAAAGGAAGTCGCTGGTTATTTGGTATATAAAGATAGCGACAAACTTAGGGATGCATTCGTAATTTTAAGTCTTGAAAACTTTACAGATTACCCAATGTTTTTGATTGAAAGCATAGAGTATGAAAGCGACCCGTTTAAAAGGTTGAATAGCGGAGAAATACATATATATGAAGAAGATGAGAACAAAATTAGAGAATACTATAGAAATAGTGATAATCAAACCGCAACGATACATTATGTAAATGATAGAAGTGAATATAAAACTATAAATAGTGATTTTAATTTGTCTGATTTGATAAATTTAGAAAAGCATTATGATGATTATGGCTATGTTTCACTGAGTGAAGAGAGTATTATTCAAACTTACTTCTTTGTAATTCAGTCTAAAGATGAGTTTTATACTGATTATATAGCGATAGTTGAAACTGAAGAAGATTATTATTTGGTAGATAATAAAGATCATATAGCCATTAGTTCTATACGATCTTCTGAAAACACAATATATTTAGATTTATTCAATCAAAAAAGAAACAAAATTGTTCGTAATTTAACTTTGGAAGAAAAAGAATATATAAAGAAACTTATAAATAAAGCAGTAGAGGAGTAAAAATATGCAAATGACAGGGTCTCAAATATTAGTAGAATGTTTGTTAGAGCAGGGTGTAGATGTGGTTTTTGGTTATCCAGGTGGAACCATATTAAATATTTACGATGAATTGTACAACTATAAGGATAAAATAAAACATATTTTGACCTCTCATGAACAAGGGGCAAGCCATGCAGCAGATGGTTATGCAAGAAGTACTGGTAAAGTTGGAGTTTGTTTTGCAACTTCAGGTCCTGGAGCAACAAATCTTACTACGGGTATAGCCACAGCATATATGGATTCAGTACCAGTTGTTTTCATTTCTTGTAATGTAAATGACAACTTAATTGGGAAGGATACATTTCAAGAAGTTGATTTGGTAGGTATAACAATGCCAATAACTAAATGTAATTATTTAGTTAAGGATGTAAAAAAACTTGCAGATGTCGTTCGTGAAGCATTTGCCATAGCAAGGTCTGGTAGAAAAGGACCTGTAGTTATAGATATTGTTAAAAATGTGACTGCTGAAACTGCCGACTTTGAACCTTTATCAATAGATAAGCATTCATCTACAGGAAGAATAAAACAGTTATTAAATAGATCAAGTCATAACTTTACTCCACCAACTCCTGATATGTCAGACATACAAAAGCTTATTGATCTAATAAAAGAATCAAAAAAGCCTCTTACTATTTGTGGTGGTGGTGTTATAAGAAGTAAGGCAAATGAGGAAATAAAAGAATTTGTAACGAAGATTGATTCGCCAGTTGCGATAACTGTCATGGGCGCTGGCGGTATAGAAGGTAGAAACAAGCTTGTGACAGGAATGATAGGAATGCATGGAACTAAAGCATCTAATATCGCCTGTGATAAATGTGATTTGTTAATATCGTTTGGATGTAGATTTTCTGATAGAGTTGCATTAAATCCAAAGACATTTGCAAGAAATGCAAAGATAGTGCAAATTGATATAGATAGATCAGAGATAAATAAAAATGTAAAAAGTTATCACCATATTATTGGCGATGTGAAAAAAGTTTTAACTTTATTAAATGAAAATTTATCACAACTTCATCATGACGAATGGAAGAAAGAAGTATTTGAATATAGCACAGAGACCGTTTACGATGAAGAGAATAGAAATGGTACACTTACTCCTAAACAAATTTTGTCTTCCATAGCAAGAATGTTACCACAGGATACTATGGTTGCTACAGATGTAGGGCAACATCAAATGTGGGCTATACAACATTTCCATTTTGATTATCCTGGACAACTTATAACTTCAGGTGGTTTTGGAACTATGGGTTTTGGACTTGGTGCAGCAATTGGTGCAAAGATAGGAAATCCTGATAAAGCCGTAATACTTATTACTGGAGATGGATCATTTAGAATGAATTTGACAGAATTATCAACAGTAGAGCATTATAATTTGCCTATAATAGTATTTATATTTAATAACAAGGTGCTTGGAATGGTTAGACAGTGGCAAAGTTTGATATACAAAAAACATTATTCTGAGACGATGCTTGATAGAGGACCTGATTTTGTAAAAATTGCAAATGCATATGGTCTTGAAGGAAGTAGAGTAACAAATGTTAAAGAATTAGAAGATGCAATAAATAAAGCAATGAATGAGAAAAAGGCATACATAATAGATTGTTCTATATATATAGATGAAATGGTTCGACCAATGGTTGGCGGTGGATCTGACATCAATAATTTTATGGTAAATTAATTTTAGAGGCGGATACTATCTACCATTTTAGAGGCGACGCACTGCGAGCCCGAAGGAGAAAATTATGACAAACGAAGTAAAAATTCAAACTTTAGTAATGCTTGTTGATAATGAAGCAGGAGTATTATCTCAAATCACAAGATTATTTTCAAGAAAAGGATACAATATAGAAACTATAACAGTTGGTACAACTAAAGATATCAACACCTCTAGAATCACTATAGAAGTTTTGACTGACGATGAAAAAGCAGAATTGCTTTGTAATCAAATAAGAAAATTGTTTCCTGTGCATTCTGTAAAACTAATAGACCATGAAAACTCTATCAGAAGAGAATTGGTGTTCATTAAGGTAAAAGCAGAAGATAGTGCCAAGAGAAATGAAATAATTCAGATAGCAAATATTTTTAGAGCAAATATAATAGATGTGTCAATTGGTGCACTTACACTTGTAGTTATAGGAGATGGAACTAAAACTGCAGCGATTGAAAAAATTTTAGATGAGTATGAGGTTCTTGAAATTGTACGCACTGGTATTGTAGCAATTGAACGTGGACTTAAAACTATCTACGATGAAACCAAAGAAAAGGGTGAATTCAACTACGGCAAAAATGTTTTGTAACCTAGTAGGGGCGACGCACCGCGAGCCCTCGTAGGGGCGAACTTTAGGAGCCCGAAAGGAAATATATGCGACCTTCAACAATTGAACGAAATACAAAAGAAACAAAAATCAAACTTATAATTAATCTTGATGGTACCGGTAAAAGCAATATCAACACTGGCATTGCTTTTTTTGATCATATGCTTACTCAGATTTCTACACATGGATTAATAGATATTGACTTAAAAGCAGATGGAGATATAGAAGTAGATAGCCATCACACAATTGAAGATGTCGGCATTTGCTTTGGGATGGCAATTAAGGAAGCGCTTGGAGATAAAAAAGGTATAAAAAGGTATGGCAAAGCATTAATTCCTATGGATGAAGTTTTAGTACTTTGCGGTATAGATATCTCAGGAAGACCTTTTGCAGGAATAGATGCGCCATTTACAGTTTCCAATATTGGAAATTTTGAAACAGAAATGGTAAAAGAGTTTTTTGTAGCACTTGCAAATAATGCTGGAATGTCAATTCACTCTATAATGTTAAGAGAGGGAAACAATCATCATATGGCGGAAGCAATTTTTAAAGCATTTGCGAGAGCACTTATGGATGCAGTGAGTATAGATGATAGATTTGGATTACCAACAAGTAAAGGGATCTTATGATTGCAATTATAGATTATAAAGCTGGCAATCTTTTCAGTGTAAAAAATGCATTTGACAAGCTTGGGGTTGACACAGTCATCACAAGTGATGTTGATGTTATAAAAAAGGCTGATAAACTTTTACTTCCTGGTGTAGGGGCATTTGAAAATGCGATGAATCATTTGCGAGAGTTAAAACTTGATCATGTAATTGTAGATGAAGTAAAATCCGGAAAACCATTTTTAGGAATTTGCCTTGGAATGCAATTACTTTTTAATTCAAGTGAAGAGTATGGATACCATGAAGGCCTAAATATACTAGAAGGAAAAATAATTCACTTTGATTTTAATAATGTAGGGGCGACGCACTGCGAGCACGCACCCAAAATCCCGCATATGGGTTGGAATAGTATAACAAATTGCGCAGGATCAAAACTTTTTAGTGATTTAGAAAATCAATTTGTTTACTTTGTTCACTCATACCACTTAGTTACAGACAACAAAGAATACAAACAAATCATAACCAACTATGGTTACGATTTTTGCTCAGCTATAGAATATAAAAATATTTTTGCAACCCAATTCCATCCAGAAAAATCTGGGGAAGTAGGGTTGTCAATACTCAGAACTTTTGCCAATATATAATGTAAATACTTTAATTTAATTTAATTTTGTTAATTTTTCATTGACTTTTATGTTTTTTATGGTACAATAGTAGTACAAATAAGATTTCCAAAAAAGCAGTCGTGTCACCGACTGCTTTTTGATAACTAGTTAAAATGGTTATCAAGCCACTTACAAATAAAGTAAAGGGCAATGCCTGATACAATACTTGCAACTATTTCTAAAAATAAGATTTCCATAGCCGTTCTCCTTTCAAATTACTCTACTCAGATAGTAGGCATAAGTATTTTATCATATAGTTATAGTATTGTATATAATTAAAAAAGGAGTATAGTTGTGCAAATTATTCCAGCAATTGATTTAATTGACAATCAATGCGTCCGTCTCACGAAGGGCGACTATAACACAAAAACCATTTTTGATTCAGACCCTTTTAAAGTTGCAAATGATTTTGTGGCAAGTGGTGTGAATCTCATTCATGTTGTTGATTTAGATGGAGCAAAAGCAGGGAGAATTATAAATATTGATACTATAAGGAAACTTTGTGAAAACAATATTCCTATAGAAATTGGTGGTGGAGTTCGTTCAGATGAAACTATCGAAATGCTTTTAGACTTGGGGGTAAAGAGAGTAATACTAGGAAGTATTGCTGTGACTAATCAAGATTTTCTAAAAGATGCTATTAAAAAATATGGAAAAGAAAAAATAGTTTTAGGACTTGATTGCAATGGCGATTATGTGTCTATTCATGGTTGGCAAAGTGATTCACAGATAAAATGCAATGATATGTTGGATGCATTTAAATCATATGGTGGAGAAAATGTCATATATACTGACATTTCAAAAGATGGTATGATGGCTGGAACCAACATAGAAGAGTTAAAAAAAATAGTTGTTTCAGGTCTTAACATTGTAGCATCAGGTGGTATTTCATCACTTGATGATATAAAAAAATGTAAAGAAATCGGATGCTTTGGTGCAATCGTAGGAAAGGCGTATTACCTTGGTAAAATTAACTTGAGCGAAGCTGTAAAGACAGCGTTATAATAGTATTATAGAGTTTAAGGTATTAAGCAAAGGATAATTGCTGTTATGTTAACTAAAAGAATCATCCCTTGCCTAGATGTGAAAGATGGGCGAGTTGTAAAGGGGATTAATTTTGTAAACTTAATAGATGCGGGTGACCCAGTAGAATGTGCGAAAGCATACAGTGATTTAAATGCAGATGAACTTGTCTTTTTAGATATCACTGCAAGTAGTGATAATAGAGACACGATAGTTGATGTCATAAAAAATGTTGCAAAAAATGTTTTTATTCCATTGACAGTTGGAGGTGGCATAAGAACTACTGATGACATGAGAAAAATTCTTATGGCAGGTGCTGATAAAATTTCTATCAATTCATCAGCAGTTAAAAATCCTGATTTGATAAATGAAGGCGCAGCAATTTTTGGAAATCAATGTGTTGTCGTAGCAATTGACGCTCGACGAGAGGATAGGGGCTCGTATAACTCACCCGTACAAAGCGAGTTATATAATCCTGATAACCGTAGGGGCGAGCTATGCGAGCCCAAGTTCAATGTATATATCAATGGTGGCAGAGTTCGCACCGACTTAGATGCCATAGAGTGGGCTAAAGAAGTAGAAAGAAGAGGTGCAGGAGAAATTTTACTTACAAGTATGGATAAGGATGGAACTAAATCAGGTTTTGACATAGAACTCACAAAAAAGGTTCAAGAAGCAGTCAACATCCCTATAATCGCTTCAGGTGGCGCTGGTAAGATGTCAGACTTTAAAGATATTTTACAATATTCAGACGCAGCACTCGCAGCAAGCCTATTTCATTTTAATGAGATAGGGATAAATGATTTAAAAGAGTATTTATTGAATGAAGGTATTCCAGTTCGTAAGTAAAAAAGTAGGTTTTTACATTAACCTACTTTTTTATTTAAAATGATTTTATAATTCTTTTTCAATAACACATTTGGTTTTTATTTCTCCAATAAGGCTTTGTAAACAATCAATAACATTTGGTCGAATGTCACCGCCAACAAGTACAAGCATTATGTCGTCACCAACCTTTAGTTTACCTTTGTTGAGCCAAACCTTGATGTAATAAATACCTTTCATCTTGTATGCTTTCTTAATGGCAGCATTAACTTTTTTATTATCATAGTCAAAACTCATTCCTATGACTTTTTTTGTATCTTTCTTTCCTTCACGTACTTTTGCTTTAGCATCCTCACGAACTACACCATTATGTAATAAAAACATACCACATTTTTTTGAGTTCTTTGATGCTTTGGCATCCTTCATTAGTTGTGCAAAAGTTGGTTTCTTATCCTTCATAAATTTTTAACTCCTTTACTATCCAGTTTGATTTGGTATGTTTTAATTTTAAGTTTTTAGCAAAGCTTTTATTTTTTGAAATGGCAAGAAGAGTGGGACCCGAGCCTGATATAAGTAGTACAGCATCACCATTTTTTTCTACCGTCTTTTTGATTAAGTCATAGTCTTTGATAAGTCTTTTTCTATATGGTTCGTGAACCACATCTTTACAAACCGTTTTTAGTAAATCAAAATTACCACTTTGCAAAGCTTCAACTAAAAGTATGCAATGAGAAATGGTGTGCACCATTTCCTCTCTTTTATATTTTTTTGGCAAAAGCTTTCTTGCTATCTTGGTTGAAGTTTTAAAATCAGGTATTAGAACAGTAAAATATAATTTATTTGATACTTTATACTTTTTGTGGAAATAATATCCATTTTCAAACATAACAGATGCAGTGAGTCCGCCAAAAATAGCAGGAGCTATGTTATCAGGATGTCCTTCCACATTTGTCGCGATTTGAAATATCTCATCATCACTTAGTTTACCATTTCCATAGAGTAGATTCGCAGCCTTGCAACCTGCGACGATAACATTTGCTGATGAACCAAGTCCGCGAGAAGCAGGAACAAAAGGGTTTTCAACTACATGATAAGAACCTTTTTTATTAAGGACTTTCATAGTTTTTTCAAATGCTATATTGAATTCATTTTTCTTTGTATTGAAAGCAGGGTCGCAACCCTCTATAAGCATTTTATCAGATTTTTCTATATTATATTCATTGTAAAATGAATACGCTAAACCAAGGCAGTCAAAACCTGGACCAATGTTAGCTGATGTGGCAGGGACTTTTAATTTAATCATATGCTTTCTCCTTGATTTATTAATTATATAATTCTGTCTATGACAAATTTTTTGCTTTCTTCGTAACTTAAAGTAGTGTTAAATCTTTTTTCTTTAGTTTTAAGTGCAGCAAGATTTTTTGGAATAGGTTCTTTTGTAAGTTCATTTAACTTGTCAAGGCAAGCGAAGTCATCAAAAGTGTCAACATTGTTGTCACAAATACATTTAAGGACATCGCGGGCGAATTTATATGGACTTGCAGTTGATAATATTACAGAGGGCTCGTAGAACTCGTCCGTACGGGTTTCGGGCTTGTATTGCGTCGCCCTTACATTGTTCTGATTTGTGTGTTCAGCATTTATGTATTGTTTTAAACAATTATATGCTACAGCTGTGTGAGTGTCTATAATTCTACCATCTTTTTCAAAAGCTTCTTTTATAGTTTTTTTGCATTCATCCTGATTTGCATAGTAAGCGACGAAATTCTCTTTTATTTTTTCTAATAGAGTATCATTTATTTTGTAAACCCCTTTTGTATTTAATGAAGCCATAAGTTCGTTTACAAGTTTATCATCATTTCCAGAAAGTAAAAACAAAAGTCTTTCGAGATTACTTGATACTAGAATGTCCATTGATGGAGAAATAGTTTTATACAATTCTCTATTTTTGTCATAGATACCAGTATTTATAAAATCGGTTAACACCTTATTGTCATTACTTGCGCAAATTAATTTGTTGATTGGTGTGCCTAGAAGTTTAGCGATGTAACCAGCAAGTATGTCACCGAAATTTCCAGTAGGCACTACGAAATTAATTTTATCATTTAGTTTTATTTCATTTGCATTTACAAGATCAATGTATGTCTGGATATAGTAAACAATTTGTGGGACAAGTCTACCTATATTTATAGAGTTTGCACTTGATAAAACTACATTATTTTTCTCGCAAAGTTTTTTTATCTCATTATCAGTATATATTTCTTTTACAAGTCTTTGACAATCATCAAAGTCACCTTTTATAGCTACTACTGACACATTATTTCCTTCCGAAGTTTGCATCTGAAGTTTCTGAATATTTGATACGCCATCAGTTGGGTAGAATACAGTGATAGAAACATTTTCTACATCTTTAAATCCAGAGAGAGCTGCTTTACCTGTGTCGCCTGATGTAGCTGTAAGTATATATACTTTTTTGTTTTCACCTTTACTCTTATATGAGGTAGTTAAAAAATGTGGTAAGATAGTAAGTGCTACATCTTTAAATGCAGATGTAGGACCATGGTAGAGTTCCATCAAGTAATTTTTGCCGATTTTAGTTACGGGAGCGATATTGTCGTTCGTTCCTACGCAAAAATTTGTATCATTGTAGGCTGAGTTGATACAATTCTCAATTTCTCCACCTGTAAAATCATTAAAGAAAATGCTAAAGACAAGTTTAGCTGTTGCCTTATAATCATTTTTTAATAAATATCTAATGTCAAATTTGTGTGCAATAATGTCTTCATACTTTGGACAGTAAAGCCCACCATCATTAGATAAGCCTTTTATAATGGCATCCTTTGGATTCATTATTTCATTTAAATTTCTTGTAGAATATAATTTCATATTGTCACCCTTGCCTAAATTTAATAAATACCCAATTATTATACAATATTATTTAAAGTATATAAAGAGTAATATTATTGAATGTTAGTAAAAATAGGGGTTTAAGCAGTAGTTATTTAAATAGTTGACATAATTTGGATTTTTGATATTATACAATTATAGGTAATTACAATCCGGAAAAGATAAAACTAGATACTTTTTGAAGTTTTCTATATAAGTAAGATAAAGTGTTTGCAGGAGGACGTTATGAAAATTAAAAATTTATACAAAGAAAAATCAAATACTGAATTTGAAAAAAATATTCTCCATAAAGAAAATGGAGAATTAGAAGAGGTGTCAACAGAATTATTGGTTGAACACTATACTACATTGTATATAAATGATGTGGAGGTAGCAACACTTGTTTGCACTGGTACAAGTATAGTCGAACTTGCTATAGGTAGGATAATCAGTGAGGGAATTATGTCTGATATTAATCTAATTGACAATATATATATTTGTGAGCACGCATCAAGGGCAAGGGTGTATCTAAAAGAAGGAGTTGACTTTATAAATAATTTGAATAAAAGTACTGATGTAGCCAGTTGCTGCCAGGACAACAAATCTTATTTTAAAAGCACAATATTGCCAGAGAAATTGAAAAATATATTAACGCTTAGTGATGAAGATGTGTTTGCTTTGGCAAATGCATTTGCAACTGACTCAAAAATTCATAAAATGACTTCAGGAACTCATGCTGCTTACCTTTATAAAGATGGAAAAGTTATCATTTCATTTGAAGATATAGGTAGACATAATGCTATGGATAAAATCATTGGATATATATATATAAATGATATAAGACCAGAAGAATGTATAGTTTTTACTACGGGACGTGTTCCAGTAGATATGGTTAGAAAAGCACTATATGCAAAACTAGGTGCTTTAGTTTCAAAAGCAGTGCCTACAGTAGATGCGGTGGCTCTTGCTAAAGAATATAATTTAAACCTTATATGCCGTGCTTGGCAAGACTCATTTCAAGTTTTCAACAAAAGCATGTAATATTGAGTTTGCGATTTCTTGTAGCGACTGACATCGTTAGCCATTGTAGGGGCGAGCTATGCGAGCCCTTATTAGTGATAGTAAGTATTATACTCTTTACGATGTTATGTTTACTATAACCATTATAAAATAATAGATTGCATTATTTACAATGTTTGCTATACTATGACTAATTGAAAGGTAATTTGCATGAAAAATGTATTTGTAAAAGTTAATACTTGTTGTTGTACTTGCCAAAGAGCAACTCATTTTTCGTGTGCAAGTATCGATTAATTAGTAAATAATTATTATTTGTAAAGTGCTACGGAAAATGAGTCCGTAGCATTTTTTATTTGCAAAGGACTTACTATCGGAGCATACACAAACGGGCGAATGCATTCACCCTACAAACGAAAGGAGAAAATTATGAAATTGTATGAAAAAATCACTGATTTAATCGGAAAAACCCCTATCTTAAAACTTACTAATTATAGCAAGTTAAACAATCTTGAAGCAGAAATTTATGGTAAACTTGAATACTTTAATCCTGCTGGAAGTGTCAAAGACAGGATTGCAAAAGCAATGATTGAAGACGCAGAGAATAAGGGAGTATTAAAACCAGGTTCTGTAATTATAGAGCCAACAAGTGGAAATACTGGAATTGGTTTAGCGGCTATTGCAGCATCAAAAGGTTATCGCATTATTATTGTTATGCCTGAAACAATGAGCATAGAAAGAAGAAATTTGATGAAAGCTTATGGTGCAGAACTTGTACTTACTGAAGGTGCCAAAGGAATGAAAGGAGCAATTGAAAAGGCAAAAGAACTTACTTCCACTACTCCTAATAGTTTTATACCTAGTCAATTTACAAATGTTGCAAATCCTACCACACATAAACTAACTACTGGACCAGAAATATGGGAAGACACTGATGGTAAGATTGATATTTTTGTAGCCGGCGTTGGAACAGGTGGAACTATTTCTGGTGTAGGCGAATATCTAAAATCAAAAAATCCAAATATTAAAATTGTTGCTGTAGAACCTGCT
>OMRR01000141.1 GCA_900313535.1 uncultured Eubacteriales bacterium | reverse complement strand
TCTTTTCTAATTGTATGCCAGCAAGATAACTAGCTATGGCCCCATCTATTTTACTATCTATACTAGTATTATAATTATCAATTTGATTACTAAAGTTCTTTTTTAACTCCTCAAACTCCGCTTTTGTTACAAAAGCCGACCCATCATTATCACTCACAATTGCCGCAAAACTATTTATACTAAATAAAAATGCAAAAACAAGGCACAATGCCTTTTTCCACATTTTTCTACTCTTTTTAGCCATTTAATTGATTTCGACCTACGGGCTCGCAATGAAAAGCCCCTACGATTTTGGGTTCGCCCCCTACGATAATTCATAAGTCCCCCTATGTTTTAGAGGGTTCGATCCCCACTCCCCAGGACTACCTCCAATAAAATCGAAAAGATAGGGGGTTGACATAGGGGGTCATTCAGTGGTAAAATGATAACCAATTTAATCCATAAATGTAAAGCAATTTATATCAAAAATGTAAAGCAATTTTTGACTGGTTTTATGGATAAAATAGGGAGAAACACTAATATGACATATTTAAATAGAATTACCGACAAAATATTACAAGATAAAATGGGTGCATTTGGCGCCGTAAATATAGTAGGGCCGAAAGGATGTGGGAAAACTACAACGGGAAAACATTTCTCTAAAAGTTATATTGAATTTCAAGATGAAGATAAGCGAGATAATTATTTACTGATTGCCAATACCCAACCATCAGATTTATTAATAGGAGAAAAACCTCGTCTCTTTGATGAGTGGCAAGATGCTCCAAAAATCTGGGGTGCGATCAGAAAAGATATTGATGACAATAATTTAGTTGGTCAGTACATTTTAACTGGTTCAAGTTCAAAAGCAGTTGATACTCCTCACACTGGAACTCTACGAATATCTAAACTAAAAATGTATCCTTTAAGCTTATATGAAAGTAATGAATCAAATGGGCAAATATCAATTATTGATTTGTTTAATAAAAAAGATATGAATAGTTGCCATTCAGATTTAACAATCAATGACATAAAATATGTAATTTGCAGAGGTGGATGGCCTGCTAGCATTAATGCTAAAACAAAAGATTCTAGTTTACTTATAGCAAAAGATTTATTCAACCAAACTTACGAAACCGATATATCAAATATTGATAAGGTAAAGCGAAATCCAAATATTGCAAAGACAATCCTAAAGTCATATGCAAGGAATATTTGCACAATGGCTGATACTAATACAATCTTATCGGATGTCAATGCTACTATCGAATTATCAAGACCAAGCTACTATGATTACATAAATGCTTTAGAACAATTATTTATCATTGAAGATATTGAAGCTTGGACCCCAAATATTAGATCGAAAACATCTATAAGATCAAAGAAAAAAAGAAATTTTATAGACCCTTCAATAGCAACTGGTGCATTGGGAATATCTCCTGAGTATTTTAACACCGATTATATGACTCTTGGATTTTTATTTGAGTCACTTTGCATACGTGACTTAAAAATTTATACTTCTAAATTCAACGGTTCAATATCATATTATCATGATAGATTTGGGATTGAAGCTGATGCCGTTCTTCATTTAGATGATGGTCGATATGCTATACTAGAGTTTAAATTAGGTGAATCAGAAGTAGAAAAAGCAAGTGCGCATTTATGTAAAATTGAACAACTAATTGATGATCATAATAAGAATAATAAAAAAAGTCCAATTCGCAAACCAGACCTTAAAATAATTATTACAGCAACCGAATATGGATACAAACGAGATGATGAAGTATTTGTGATTCCAATAGGGTGCTTGTCACCATAATTTAGTGCTCTTCCCTCCCCTTACTCTTTAAAAATTCATTCAGCAAGGTAGATAAAAGTATAAGCACTGCTCCCAAGAATTGCAAGCCAGTCATTCTCTCATGAAGCACGAAATATGATAATAAAAGTTCAACCACAGGATCTATATAAGTAAGTATCGCTACCGTTTCAGCTTTTAGATAAGTCACTGCATTAAAATAATGCACATAGCAAAAACCTGTATGAAACACACTTAGCAATATAAGGCATATAAGCCCAATCCACATTTCTTTATTAGTTAATCCATTAGCAAAGAAGAAACTTTTCTTTTCAATGAATGCAACATATATTGCCATTATAAAAGCAGAAAACATAAATTGAAATATTATTTTATCATGCGTTTCTATGTGATTAAGTTTTCTATTGAAAATAACTATGAGTGCATAGAATATCGCACCAAGCAAACCATACACACAGCCCAATACTTCATTTGACTTAATTCCTGTATTTATCACATTTGACACAAGGAAGACGCCTATTGTAGCCATTAAAATGCAGAAGACACTTTTTAGAGTTATTCTTTCCTTAAAAATAAATGAAGCAATGATTACTAAAAAAATTGGCATCATATTGTAGCACACAGTTCCTATGGCTACAGTGGAAACTCTAAATGCTTCAAATTGGAAAACCCAATTTAGTCCCATATAAAATCCAGTAAATACAAGTGGCACAAAATTCTCTCTCATCAATTTCACATTTACAATTTTGCCTGCTAATATTGTAGCCAAAATAATAAATATTCCACCAAATAGTGCTCTATAAAATACTATCGTAGCCGATCCAAGTGGTATAAAATGCGTCACTATTCCTATAGTTCCATATGTTGCCGAAATAAGTGCTAATTTAATTTTTTCTTTCCTTAAGTCTATTTCTCTCTCCATGATAAGTCATCTCCTACTATAGTTTTATCTTTTTAATGCTTAATAACCTTACACTATTTAGCACTGCAAGTACCATCACGCCGACATCTGAAAATGTTGCAAGCCACATATTTGATATGCCCACTATTGATAGTATAAGCACAAGCACTTTTATACCTATAGAGCAAAATACATTTTCAAATACCACCATCATAGTTTTCTTGCTAAGTCCATATGCTCTCGCTACATTTTCTATATTGTCGTCCACTAGCACTATATCAGCAAGGTCTATAGCGCTATCAGAACCAATCGCACCCATAGCTATACCTACATCCGACCTTGTGATGCATGGTGCATCATTAATTCCATCCCCTACAAATGCTATGCTTCTATCTTTTATAAACTCTTCCACCTTATCAAGTTTATCATTTGGAAGAAGCTCCGAATAATATCTATCTATGCCAATCTCATTTGCAACTTCATTTGCTATACTATCCCTATCGCCAGTCAACATTATATTTTCTTTAGCACCCAATTTTTTTAATCTTGCCAAGGTGCCTTTAGCATTTTCTTTTACAATATCTTTTATAAGTATATGTCCTTCATAACGACCATCTATTGCCACATGCACTATAGTTCCTGTGTGACTGCAATCCTTAAAATCTATACCATTGTCTTTCATTAACTTTTCATTTCCAAGTAAGACTGATTTTCCAGAGACATTTCCAGATAGCCCTCTACCACCTATCTCTTTTACATCATTTACCAAGTTTGCATCCACATTCTTTCCATAATATTTTAATATTGACTTTGCTATAGGATGGTTTGAAAAATATTCCACATGCGATGCATATTTAAATAACTCTTCCTCACTCATTTCATTGTGATGAACCCCTACAACTTCAAAAACACCTTTAGTCATAGTTCCAGTCTTATCAAATACAAAAGTCTTTACTTTAGAAAGAGCTTCTATATAATTTGTACCTTTGACAAGTATCCCAAGTTTTGATGCCGCTCCCACACTTGAAAAGAAGGCAAGTGGTACACTTATAAGTATCGCACAAGGACAACTAATCACAAGCACAGTAAGCGCTCTATATGCAAATGTAATCACATCCACACTCTTTTTTGCGATTAAATAATTATACCCTACTGGCAATAAAAATGTAAATAAAGATATTAGGCAAACTATAGGGGTATAAACCTTAGCAAAACTCGTGATATAATTTTCAGATTTTGATTTTTTCTCAGTGGCATTTTCAATCAAATCTATAATCTTAGTTGCAGTTGAATCTTTAAACTCCTTAGTGACTTTAATCTTTATTGCCTTATCATCATTTAGCAAGCCACTTGCTACCGTATCCCCTACGCTTACATATCTTGGTATGCTTTCACCAGTAAGGGCAGAAGTATTTAAAAGTGTTGCACCCTCTATAATTTCACCGTCAAGTGGTATCTTTTCAAATGGATTTACCACAAGGACATCTCCGATATTAACTTTCACTGGCTTAACTTTTTTTATCTCACCATTTTGGTAAACATTTGCAACGCTTGGCACTATATCAATTAAAGATTTTATGCTATCCCTACTTTTATCAATTGAGTAATCTCCAAATAATTCTCCAATCTGATAAAATACCATTACAGCTATAGCCTCAAAATTTTCTCCAAGTATAAATGCTCCAATAGTTGCTATAGTCATAAGAACCTTTTCATCAAAGCCCTCTCCCCCAAATAAACTTTTCACAGCACCTATAACTATATCTGCACCACAAATTATATATGCTAATATTGTCAAAGCAATTGATAAATACTTATTTGCACCCAAAGCAAAAGCTAGAAGTGATACTATGACCGCTACAGCAATTCTCGCAATGATTATTTTTCTCTCTTTGCTCTCATCCATTTCCATATTAACCCTCCCTCACATGTGAAAGCCCACATTCAAGTATCATTACCACATGGTTATCATCAAGGGAATATATTACTTCCTTCCCTTCCTTTTTGCCTTTGATTAATTTTGCTGTTCTAAGAACTCTAAGTTGGTGCGAAATTGCTGAGACTGTCATATTTAAAAGATGTGAGAGTTCACTTACATTCATATCTTCTATAGAAAGTGCACTCAAAATCTTAGTCCTTGTAGAATCTCCAAACACCTTATAGAG
>OMRR01000142.1 GCA_900313535.1 uncultured Eubacteriales bacterium | reverse complement strand
GTTTATGGTGTGATTCATCCGTAATTGGTGGACAGTGAATATACTTTGGTATATCCCATCCAAAAGCGTCATATAGACGATTATACTTTGGCGCTGAAGATAAATATTCATTTCCACGAACCACGTGAGTTATATTCATAAGATGGTCATCCACAACATTTGCAAAATTATATGTTGGATATCCATCTGACTTTATCAATACCATATCATCAAGTTCAGAGTTATCAACTGTAATATCTCCATATAAATCGTCATTAAAAGTTGTAGTTCCATTTGTAGGATTATTTTGCCTTATGACAAATGGCTTTCCAGCTTTAAGATTTGCTTCAACCTCTTCTTTACTTAAACTCAAACAATGCTTATCATAAAATGCTATCTCTTCGCCATTTACATTCTTTTTAAGTTTTGAAAGTCTCTCTTCATCACAAAAACAATAATATGCTTCACCATTTTCTACAAGTTTTTTAGCATATTCCATATATATTCCAGACTTCACTCTCTCACTTTGCACATATGGACCTACTGGTCCACCAATATCTGGTCCCTCATCATGTAAAAGTCCTGCAAGTTTCAGAGAATTATAACTTATATCTATAGCACCTTCAACTTCACGATTTTTATCAGTGTCCTCTATACGAAGTAAAAAATCTCCATTGTCATGTTTCGCAATTAAATATGCATATAAGGCAGTCCGAAGATTACCTATATGCATATATCCTGTTGGAGAAGGTGCAAAACGCGTTCTAACTTTCATTAAATATTTTCCTTTACTTTTTTTATAATATTATCTTTAGTAAGTCCGTACTCTTCAAATAATTTATCAGGATTACCAGAGTGTCCAAATTTATCTTCCACTCCTACCATGGCAAACTTTGCCCCATTCTTTCCAGCAATTACTTCTGCTACTGCTGAGCCAAGGCCACCAATTACTGAATGTTCTTCAGCAGTGACTATAACCTTACACTTTTCATTAAACTTAAGTATTGTTTCTTTATCAAGTGGTTTGATAGTATGCATATTAACAACTGCAGTATCAATTCCATTTTTTGTTAATTCATTTGCAGCATCAAGTGCTTTTCCAACCATTAGACCACATGCAATTATACAAGCATCTTTTCCATCTTTTAAAACTTGTGCCTTGCCAATCTCAAACTTGTCTTCAGCTTTTGTAACATCTTCAACTACTGGTCTTGCAAGTCTTAAATAAACTGGTCCTACATATTCTGCTGCTGCTTTAACTGCTTTTTCTGTCTCTATAGCATCACAAGGTACTATAACTGTCATATTTGGAAGAGCACGCATAAGTGCAATATCTTCTATAGATTGATGACTTCCACCATCTTCACCTACTGATATACCAGCATGAGTTAGTGCGAGTTTAACATTTAAATTTACATATGCAATCTGGTTTCTAACTATTTCAAATGCTCTACCAGTACCAAACACTGCAAATGTAGATGCAAATGGAATGAAACCTTGATATGCAAGTCCTGCAGCGACTCCCATCAAATTTTCTTCTGCTATACCGACATTATAAAATCTATCTGGAAATTCTTTTTTAAATAATTTTGTTTGTGTTGCTCCTGAAAGATCAGCATCAAGAACAATTATTTTGTCATTAGTAGCTCCAATTTTTGTTACTGCTTCACCATAAGCAGCCCTAATCGCTTTTCCCATAACATCCCCCCTAAGCTAACTCTTCTAAAGCTTGATTATATTCTTCTTCATTTGGCGCTTTGCCATGCCAACCAACATTATTTTCCATGAAACTTATACCATGACCTTTTACTGTATGAGCTTGAATAAATCTTGGTTTTCCATTTGTATCTGCTTTCAATGCCTTTACTATCTCTTCAACATTGTGTCCATCAACTTCAAATGTTGCGAATCCAAATGAATCAAATTTTGATTTAATATTGCCAAGTGACATTACTTCATCATTCTTTCCATCAATTTGTAAGCCATTATTATCAAGGATAAAAGTTAAATTATCTAATTTATAATGAGCAGCTGCCATAGCTGCTTCCCATACAAGACCTTCTTGGCATTCTCCATCTCCGAGTAAACAGTATACTTTTTGACCAAGATTCTTTCTCTTAGTTGCTAGTGCTAGGCCAACTGCAACTGATGCACCTTGACCAAGCGATCCAGCATTTACATCTATTCCTTTTGTCTTATGACTATCAGGGTGTCCTTGAAGTTTTGATTCAGCTTTTCTCAAAGTCCACAAATCATCTTTTGGGAAGTATCCTTTGTCTGCAAGTACTGCATAAAGTCCTGGGCAAGCATGCCCCTTACTCAATACAAATAAATCTCTATCCTCTTTTCCTGGATTCTTTGGGTCAATGTTCATCACCTCATAATAAAGAGCAATCAATATTTCAAGCTCTGATAATGAACCACCTGGATGACCAGACTTAGATAGATAAAGCATTTTAACAATATCTTTTCTTAATTCTTTAGCTTTTTCACAATAATCCATAGAATTCACCTTCTTTAGTTTTTTTATATTATAGCATAATTTTTAAAATTTATCTATATGGCAGTATTGATTATTCTATTCTATCATTTGCAAATGCCGTTGATTTAAACTGTCTATTTACATCTGACACTCCATCGCTTTAATTAAAGCCATAAGTGTCTTTTTACCATTTGCATTTCAAGGACTCTCCATTTTATTGGTTCCATCTTAAAGTAATGATAGTCATTACCAAATTTATCTTTTCTCGAATAGTCATTTGGATACGCATAGTGAGACTATTTACCATATAAATCAGGATTTAATAACATATCGTTCATATAATCATCATCAAACATAATTAAAACCCTCTCAAAACTATAAAAGCCACTATCCCAATAATCCCTATCAAAACTAAACCTGCAGTCGTTATAACTACTAACCCCATCGGAGTAAACTCATTAAATAATTTGTTTCTTCTCATACCTTAATTCTACTAAAATTGATGTCCAAAAAATGTCGCACTTTAACAACTTCTCGCCATTTCTATAGATATCCAGCGCGAGCCGTTTTATGGCTTTTATTATATCATTTTTGACAGCCTGCACTTATCTTATGACATCCGTGCCAAGCATTCCATAAGTTAATCATAATTTTTTTATAAACTTTCAGCCAATTTTTTTATTTTATCTAAATAATTTGCATCGTGATTTGTGATAAAGCCTTTATCTT
>OMRR01000143.1 GCA_900313535.1 uncultured Eubacteriales bacterium | reverse complement strand
TATAAGATGCCACTTGGTATGTATAGAACATATACTCCTGGTATAGACACACCTATTACTCTTCTTTGGTTTGCAAAGACAGCATATCCAGATATGTTTGCTGATGTAGATTTAATTAAAGAAACAAGAGAGTATTATAAAGATATTTTTGGTATAGATTTAACTGATGAGCAAATTAAGAGCATCTATAACCCAGATGCAAATGCTGGAAGAACTTATTTCAACTAATTATAGAGGCGAAGCACCGCGAACCCAATCGTAAGGGCGGATACCATCCGCCAAATCGTAGGGGCGGATACCATCCGCTAAATCGTAGGGGCGGATACCATCCGCTAAATCGTAGGGGCGACGCAGTGCGAGCCCGAGTAGGTAAAATTATGAATAGAATAGCAACCATAAGTATAATAGTAGAACATAGTGAAGATGAAAATATAAAGCAGATTAATGAATTGCTTCATGAATACCAAGATGTTATTCTTGGTAGGATGGGATTGCCAGATAGGACACATAAAGTAAATATTATAAGTGTGGCGCTATGTGCAGATGAAAATATGATAAATGCTCTTACTGGTAAACTTGGTAGAATTGATGGAATTACAGCGAAAACATTATATTCAAAAAATTCGTATTAATCGTAGGGAAAAATTATGATTAATGAAAAGATTAAAAAATTAGTATTTGATGTATTGCTCAATAAGAAGTTAACAGTTGATGATTTTGAGTACATACTTACAAATTATAATGAAGACGATTTTGAATTTATAAAATCATCAGCATCAAAGATTGCAATTGCTATATTTGGAAAGAGAATATACTTTAGAGGAATTATAGAGTTCTCTAATATATGTAAGAATGACTGCTTATATTGTGGTATTAGAAGGTCAAACTCAAATTGCGAAAGGTACAGACTTACTAAAGATGAGATACTTGAATGTTGTGAAGATGGATATAATTTTGGGTATAGAACATTTGTGCTCCAAAGTGGTGAAGATGGATATTTTTCTGATGAAGTAATGGTAGATGTGGTTAAAACTATTAGAGATAAGTATAATGAATGTGCTATTACCTTGTCTATCGGAGAAAGAAGTAAGGAGTCATACAAAAAATTATTTGATGCAGGGGCAAATAGATTTTTGCTTAGACATGAGGCGGCAAATAAGGAATTGTATGAAAAAATTCATCCATCATTTCAAAAATATGAGAATAGGTTTAGATGTTTAAATGATTTGAAAGAAATTGGATATCAGGTTGGAGCAGGCATGATGATTGGTGTGCCATATCAGACCAATAGAAATATAGCAGAAGACCTATATTTTATACAAGAATTTAAACCACATATGGTTGGCATAGGACCATTTATTCCACATAAAGACACGCCTTATAAAGAAGAAAAAGCAGGGTCTATAGAATTGTCCTTACTTTGCTTGAGCCTTGTGAGACTTATGTTGCCAAATGTTTTACTTCCATCAACTACTGCTCTTGGTTCTTTGGAAGGAAATGGAAGACAAGAGGGGGTGCTTCACGGTTGTAATGTAGTTATGCCAAATTTGTCTCCAATGAGTGTAAGAAAAAAGTATTTGCTATATGACAATAAAGCAGGTGTTGATTTAGATGCGAAAGCGTCTATAGATACACTAAGAAAGCAAATGGAAGAAATAGGTTACGAAGTTGTAGTAAATAGAGGCGACTACAAAGAAATAACTAAATTGAAAGGAGATTAATTATGGCAGGATTAAATGAAACAGCATCGTCCGATAGACTTCATATTGGATTTTTTGGATGTAGAAACGCAGGCAAATCAAGTGTCGTAAATGCAGTTACAAACCAAGAATTAGCTGTAGTATCAGATGTGAAAGGTACTACAACTGACCCAGTACAAAAGTCAATGGAACTTTTGCCACTTGGACCGGTAGTAATAATTGATACACCAGGATATGATGATGATGATAAGTTACTTGGTATAAAAAGAGTAGAAAGAACAAAAAAAGTATTAAACAAGTCAGATATAGCCGTGCTTGTTATATCTTCAAGTGATGGTTTTAATGATTACGATGCAGAGTTATTGAAGATATTTAAAGATAAGAATATTCCTTATCTAATTGTATTTAATAAGTGCGATTTAATTGATGATGAAAAGAAAAAATCATTATTAGAAAAATTTACTGATGATGAAAAGAAAAGGATTTTATTTGTAAGTGCTACAACTAGAGATGGCATAGACAATTTAAAAAATGAGATAGGAAAACTTAAACCAGATGATGCTGACAAGTCACTTACAAGAGATTTTATAAAGAAAAATGATTTTATAGTATTAGTTACCCCTATAGATGAATCTGCGCCTAAGAAAAGAATGATATTGCCTCAAGTCCAAATGATAAGGGATATATTAGATCAAGATGCATATTGTATAGTGACAAAAGAGACAGAACTGAAAAATGTTTTTGACACTATAGGTAGAAAACCTGATTTTGTAATAACAGATAGCCAGGCCTTTAAATTTGTAAATGAAATAGTGCCTAAAGATGTGCCATTAACTTCTTTTTCTATATTGCTTGCAAGATATAAAGGCTTCTTAAGTACTGCTGTTAAGGGTGTAGAAGCATTAAAGACACTAAAAGAAGGTGATACGGTTCTTATAGCAGAAGGATGTACTCATCATAGACAATGTTATGATATAGGAACATATAAGATACCAAAGTGGATTAAAGAGTTTACAGGTGCTACAATAAATATAGAAACTTCGTCTGGTACAGAGTTCCCAGAAAACTTATCAAAATATAAAATGGTAATTCACTGTGGTGGTTGCATGACTCCAGATAGAGAAATGTTGTACCGTATGAAATGTGCAGTTGATGCTGGAGTGCCATTCACAAATTATGGTATTTTCATAGCTTATGTAAATGGCATTTTAGCACGAAGCATAGAAAAAGTACCAATGTAGTGGCATAAGTAATTGTAGGGGCGACACATCGCGAGTTAAATTGTAGGGGCGACGCATCGCGAGCTAAATTGTAGGGGCGACGCATCACGAGCCCGAAGGAGGATTATGGAAAATAGATTATTTAAAATTAATGACTATGCTAAAGAGGACGAAAAAGCTGCACTTAAAACTGTAATTAAGGATACTGAAAAATCTTGCACTGTAGTATGGGTTGTAAAACCAGGGCAATCAGTAAAATGCCACAAGCACCCAAATGCTGATGACATATGGATTGTCATTGAGGGTGAAGGCCAATTTCATCCAGAAGTAGGCAAAGATGTACTGGTAAAAGCTGGTGATATTATAGTAAATAAGCCTGGTGATTGCCATGGGGTTACGAATAATAGTGATAAAGACTTTAAATTCCTTGGAGTTTTGACGCCAATTCCAGCTCAGTATGAGGCTCTAGAATAGTACAATATTAATAGAAATGTCAATTCTGATAATATTTGTGTCATAAATATGCAAATTTATAAATTGCCAAATATCTAATAATGTACTATAATATTAGTAT
This sequence comes from uncultured Eubacteriales bacterium, assembly GCA_900313535.1. Classification (GTDB taxonomy): domain Bacteria; phylum Bacillota; class Clostridia; order Lachnospirales; family Lachnospiraceae; genus UBA3633. The sequence continues at coordinate 2,402 of OMRR01000143.1, read as the reverse complement.
AATTAATACATAAATAATATTAAATAATAAAGGAGAGCGATTATGTCAAAATATTCAGGAACAAAAACAGAGAAGAACTTAATGGAAGCATTTGCAGGCGAGTCACAAGCAAGAAATAAGTACACTTATTTTGCAAGTGTAGCAAGAAAAGAAGGCTATGAGCAGATAGCTGCAATTTTCGAAGAAGCAGCTGCAAATGAAAAAGAGCACGCAAAACTTTGGTTCAAAGAACTTGAAGGCATTGGTGACACAGCAACTAATCTTACTCATGCTGCTGAAGGTGAAAACGAAGAGCACACAAAGATGTATCCAAGAATGGCTGAAGAGGCTGAGGCAGAAGGCTTCAAAGAAGTAGCAGCAATGTTTAGAATGGTTGGAAAGATTGAAGAGAAACACGAAGAGAGATATTTAAAAGTACTTAAGAACTTAAAAGAAGATTTAGTATTTAAGGCAGGCGATGGACAGATGATGTGGATCTGCAGAAATTGTGGACACATTCATGTTGGTGCAAACGCTCCAGAACTTTGCCCAGTATGTAAACATCCAAAGAGCTTCTTTGAAAGAAGAGCAATGAACTATTAATTAATACCTACTTTATATTTTGTATAAACCACATACTGTGATGGTGTGTGGTTTTGTTTTATTATAACACAATTTTTATTGCAATATATTTAAAAGTGTGCGATAATAAAATTACCTGCATAACATTTTGCTATTATTAGAATTATTCTTATAGCTTTTAACATGACTAACAATGCGAAGATAGTTAGTGATTACTATAAGAAAAATCTCACACTCTTTACTGATAGAATATTTAGAGAAGTAGCAACGAACAAAGATTTTGTAACAGAAATCTTAAGAGTGTTTTTAGAAGATGAGAAATTAGAGATTATTGAGTTAATTCCACAGAAGGACATTTCAATTTATAATCAAAGAAGCGTTACTTTAGATGTATATTGTAAATTATCTAGTGGGAAAGTAGTAAATGTAGAAGTAGAAAATGATGCACATGGCGAAAAGCATGATCACCAAAGACGAGTCAGACATTATGGAGCAATGATTGATGCTAAGAACTTATTGCCAAATGAGGATTTTTCTAAATTGCCAGACTTATATATGATTTATTTAACTTTAAGAGATTTTATAGGTCAAAATAAAACCATATATCATGTAGAAAGGAAGATTATAGAAACAAAATCGTATTTGGATAATGGTTATCATGAGATTTACATCAATGCAGAGGTCGACGATAAGTCAAGCATTGCAGAAGTAATGAAAGTGTTATCAACAACTGACTATGTAAACAAGAATTTCAAAACTATTACTAAGATGAAGGAGGAGAAGATTATGCCAGTGGAAGTTGAAAGGGCCATAGAAGGGCTAAAAGAAGAAGGCAGACAGGAAGGAAGACAAGAAGGTAGACTTGAAGGAAGGCAAGAAGGAAGACTGGAAGGTAGACTAGAAGGAGAACTAAAAGCATTTGTGAGTTTGTTGCGACAAGGTTTAATTAGTGAAGAAGTTGCACTTAATAATCTAAATATAAGTAAAGAAGAGTTAGAGAAGAAAATAAAGGAGTATGCTATTTAATTAAAAGATAATTCTAAAAAAGCCGTAAAGGAATAAAGAAGGGGGATGAGTAATCATTCCTTTTTTATGCAAAAATGAATAGAAATGTACATATGCAATTTTTTGCATATAATTTACTTGCGTGCTATAATTGAATTTGTAGTAATAATTGCAAAGATTATTTTTTGAATAAAATGAAATATAAAGGAGTTTGCATGGCATCAGATAAGAAAAGTTTAAATTTGCAAATACTGAAAATACTAAAGGAACATTCGGATGTTGCGAATCGTTTAAGTCAAAGTAAAATTAAGGAATACTTGGAAAAGGAATATGAGCAGTATGATATAGATGGAAGAACTATAAATGCTAATATTGATAGTTTAAATGTATACCTTGATAATGCAATTGAATATAGGGTAGAAAAAATGAAGAGTAGAGGCAGAACTATTGAAAAGAGGTATGATTATTATATAGTTCGTGATTTTGATGAGAGCGAATTAAGACTTATCATAGATTGTATTTTATCATCTAAATCTATACCAGAGACTCAGGGGAAACAATTAATTGAAAAATTACGAAATGAAGCAAGTGAGAACTTTAGATATATGAAAAGCAACATAAAGAAATATACGTCAGGACTTAAGATTAATGATGAGATATTTACAAGTATAGAGGTTTTGGGTGAAGCAATTGAAAATAAGAGAAAAGTACAATTTAAATACTTTGATTATGACATTAATAAAGATTTAGTTGCAAGAACCGATAAAGATGGAAATGATAAAATCTATGTTTTAACTCCTCTTAAGATGGTAGTAAATTGTGGTAGGTATTATCTT
>OMRR01000162.1 GCA_900313535.1 uncultured Eubacteriales bacterium | reverse complement strand
GAAAGAATTACAGGAATGACTAAAGTTTCTGTAGATGGTAAGGATGGAGTATATTATTTTAATAACAATTCAACATTATATTGTGGTTGGATGAAAGATGAAAATAATAACTATCATTACTTTGGGGCAAATGGTAAAATGGTAACAAATCAGGAAGTAAAGGTAGGTGATAAAACATTCAAAATAAACGAAAAAGGAGAGCTAGACCAAGTTGGCTTAAGTGTTGATGATAAGAAAGGTATTTTCGATAGATGTGGAGTAAAAGAATACACTGCTGAAATAACTAAGACTGGAAGTATAAATGGACAAGCAGGAACATTAAGAAATAATCAACAAGACACGTGGTCTGCAATAATTATTAATCCAATAACAGGGCAGAAAGAGTTAGCAAAGGGATTAACAAAGATAGTTCAAGAAGATGGTGTACACTCATACTATTTTGACCAAAATGGAATAATGCAGATAGGCTGGCTTATAGTTGAAGGAAAATTACAATTATTTAGTCTAAAAAATGGTCGATTAGTAACTATTGATTAGTTATAAAAAGGTTAATAAGTGTCATGCTAAAAGTTAAACTTATACTAATAACCTCAAAAGTTGAACCTTAAAGAAGGTTCAGCTTTTTTGTTTATAAAATGTATAGATCTAGTATAATAATAGTTGTCATTAATAAATAAAAATTTAAATAAAAATAACAAATAAAACTTGCAAAAAACATAGATATAAAGTAAAATAATGGTATGGATAAAGATGTAACACAAATTATATATACAGATGACCCCAATCAAGAGTCAAAGGAAATAGATTGTAAGGAAATCCTTGCAAAGGTTTATGCTGCACTTAAGGAGAAGGGATATAACCCAGCTAATCAGATAGTGCAATATATAATGTCTGGGGAGCCACTTTTCATAACAAGTCATAATGGCGCTAGGTCATTGATAACTAAAGCGGAAAGAGACGAGTTGGTTGAAGAACTTGTAAGGTCATATATTGACCAAAACTTTAAAGAGTTGAAATAGTATATATTGAAGCAAATGCTTCATTAAATAAATGTCTGTGAAATTAATTTAATAAGAGGTAATCTCTAAATTGTTTTCACTTTTCAAAAAGAAAAGTAATTTTTTATTTGTTTGTCAGTGAAGAAAAGAAAAATTTTGGGAATTGATTATGGAGACTTTTCAATTGGTCTCGCAGTTTTTGATTTGGAGACGGATTTTATTTATCCTCTTAAAACTATTTTTCGCACAAAGGCAAATATACTTAGAAAAAGTATTCGAGAGATAGTGGAAATTGTAAAGATAGAAAGTATAACTGATATAGTCATAGGTCTTCCATTAAATGCAGATGGGAGTGAAGGCGATAGAGTAGATAAAGTAAAAAAATTTGCTCATATGCTAAAAAATGGCATTACTAATAGTATTGACGTAGGGGCGACGCACCGCGAGCCAGATGCAGATGAAAATGAAAACGTGGGGGCGAGCATTGCGAGCCCGCACCGTATGTGCGAGCCAATACCGATATATTTTCAAGATGAGCGATTGACGACAGTAGAGGCAAAGACAATTCTGGCTGAGAGAGGCGTAAAAAAGTCGGAGTGGAAGAAAACAATAGATCAAATAGCTGCGGAAATCATTTTGCAGGATTATAAGCAAGCTAATAAATTATAATATGTTTATTTATCAGATACCTCGCACTGAAAATAGGTCGCAAAAACAAGATTTTTATACAAGCACTGTCTCTGTTTCGCTAAGAACTTTGCAAACTCGCACCTTTGGTGCTCAAACAGTGCTAAAGTTCTAAAGCTCAACTATCGCCATTGTTGTTAAAAATCAGTTTTTGCTCCAACTATTTTCTTGTGCGATGCATCTGATAAAAAGTATTAAATATATAATGTTTATAATCTTGTTAATTTATGGGGGAATAAAATGAATAAAGATAAAGAGAACACAATTGTATTAAATGGTGAGGATGGTGACATTGAAGTAGAAGTAATCGATCAAACTGTGATTGATGGTGTTACGTATTTGCTTGTCGCTGATGTAGTAACAGATGATGAAGAAGAAGGTGACTGTTACATATTGAAAGATGTTTCTGATGGAAATTCAGAAGAAGCAAATTATGAGGTTGTGCCAAGTGATGAGGCAGATGGGATTTTTGATACATTTGAAAAAATGCTAAAAGATGAAATTGATTTCAAAAAGTAGTGTAAGTAGTACGTCGTAGGGGCGACGCACTGCGAGCCAGCTAGAAAGGAGATTAAGGATAGGTAATGAATGTAAGTAATTCAAAAATGAAGAGTTTTGATGAGTATTATGAGAAGAACATGAAGAATTTAGAGAATGTTGACAATGACAACAATAATGCAGGCAACAGTTCTAATAATAATTTTAAGTCTTATAATAAAAGTTTTCATAATAAAAAACCAAATAATAAGTTCAATAAGGACAATAAAAATGCTGACAATAAGGTGAATGGTGGTAACAATAATCATCATGGGAATTATAGTAATGCCAACAATGCCAATAATTTTAAGCAACAAAATAATCCATCAAATCAGCAAGTTGGTCAATCATATATAGAAAGGATGACTGCAAAGAATAGAAAATTTTTAGAGAATTATAATCCTAAGAAGAATGCGAAAATTAAGATTATCCCACTTGGTGGTTTAAATGCAATAGGAATGAATATAACTGTTATAGAGGATGAGAATGACATAATAGTTATAGACTGTGGAAATGCATTCCCAACTGAGGATTTACTTGGTATCGATTTGGTTATACCAGATGTATCATATCTTAAGAAGAATCAAAATAAGATAAGAGGTATGGTGTTAACTCATGGACATGAAGACCATATAGGTGCGATTCCATATATTTTGAAAGAGTTAAATATGCCGATTTATGGTACTAAATTAACATTGGCACTTGTAGAAGGAAAGTTAAAAGAGCATAAGATAGTTGGCTATAAGTTAAATACAGTAAATTTTTCCGACATAATAAAGCTTGGAAATATTTACGTAGAGTTCATAAAAACAAATCATAGTATAGTTGATTCTGCAGCACTTGCTATATATACTAAGGCAGGAATAGTGATGCATACTGGAGACTTTAAAGTTGATTATACTCCTGTATTTGGAGATGCTATAGATCTTTCTCATTTTGCTGAGATAGGTAGGATGGGTGTGCTTGCTTTATTATCTGACTCTACAAATGCAATCAAGCCAGGATTTACTATGAGTGAACGAACTGTAGGTAAAATCTTTGATGCAATATTTAATGAGCATAGTAAGGATAGAATTATAGTTTCTACATTTGCATCAAACCTTGATAGAGTTCGTCAAGTTATAGATACTGCATCAAGATATGGAAGAAAGGTTGCTATAGAAGGTAAGAGTATGATAAATATAATTAATATAGCGACTGAACTTGGATATATAAATATACCAAAAGGTACTTTGGTGCAGACTGAAATGTTAAAAAATTATCCTGACAATAAGACTGTAATAATTACAACTGGAAGTCAGGGTGAGTCAATGGCTGCACTTTCTCGTATGGCTCAAGGAATGAATAAGATGATAAATATTAAGGCTGGAGATGTTGTTATACTTTCTTCAACGCCAATACCAGGAAATGAAAAAGCAGTTAATAAGATTATAGATGAACTTTATAGAAGACATGCAACTGTTATATATCAGGATACTCATGTATCTGGTCACGCATGTGCAGAAGAATTGAAATTAATTTATACATTAGTTAATCCTGAGTATGCTATACCAGTACATGGAGAGTATAGACATAGAAAGGAAGCGGCAAATATTGCAGAGTCTGTGGGTGTAGAAAAGAAAAAATGTCTATTGCTCGAAGTTGGTGATGTGCTTGAGATTTGCAATGACACAGCAGAGGTTAAAGACCGCGTGGCATCAAATGGTATAAATGTAGATGGACTTGGCGTTGGTGATGTAGGAAATATTGTATTAAAAGATAGACAAGCTCTTGCAACTGCAGGCATGGTAATAATAGCCATGGCACTTTCTGGATCATCATCTGAATTGATTTCAGGACCAGATATTATATCTAAAGGATTTGTATATATGAAAGAATCTGAAGATTTAATTAATGGATTAAAAGATGTGGTTAGAAATTCTATAGAAGTATATAGAAATGACAATAGTAATGATTGGAAAAAACTAAAATCACTTGTAACTAGTGCAGCGGAAGATTACTTGTGGAAAGTAATAAAAAGAGAGCCACTTGTAATACCTGTAATAATATCTGTATAATCAATTTTAAATAAGTGGAGGCTAATTAATGCTTGGCGTTATTGTAAATGTGCTTGCTATAGCAGTGGGTGGTACTTTAGGAGTGCTGTTTAAGAAAGTATTGTCAGAAAGAATCACTCAGGCGATGATGATGACACTTGGGCTTGCAACTTTTGTGATTGGTTTGCAGGGAGCACTTAAGGTAGAAAAACATTTGTTGTTTGTTATATCATTAGCTCTTGGCACTGCCATAGGTACGATTATTGACATAGATAAGTATGTAAACATGTTTGGAGATTTTTTGAAAAAGATTTTTATGTCTAAGAGCAAAAATGAGTCAAATGAAAAATTTGCTGAGGCGTTTGCAAATGCGAGCATATTGTTTGCAGTAGGAGCTATGGCTGTGCTTGGAAGTATAAATGCAGGCCTTAAACATGATTATAATATACTTTTTTTAAAATCAACATTGGACTTTGTGGCTGCTGTGATGTATGCATCTATATTTGGCATTGGAGTAGCATTCTCATCAATCACTATTTTGTTGTTTGAGGGAGGGATAGCACTATTTTCAAGTTTACTAAGCTCCTTGGCTGAAAATGATGCCATGATGAATGAGTTTTCTGCAGTGGGAAATTTATTGGTAATGGTTATTGGTTTAAATCTTATAGGTGCAACAAAGGTGAAGCTTGCCAATATGCTTCCTTCGATAGTGGTGGTTGTAATATTGTATAGATTAGTATATGTTTAATGATTAGATATTTATAAAAAACAATATTTATGATGATTTTTAGATAAAATTCTATATTAGTATCAAAAAATGGGCTTAAAAAGCCCTATTTTTATGGGCTTTTTGCGTTATAATATTATTATAAAAAACTTGACAAAAAGTTAAAATAGTGGTATTATGTTAGCACTCAAAGAAAGTGAGTGCTAATACCATAGATGCGATGTGCGACGAGTGCGCACTCGAGAGGAGGTATATCAAATGGATAATAGTAAAGATAAGATAGACAATGAAGAAACTTGCAATTGTGGTTGCGGATGCAATAGTGAAGAAAAGGATTGCAATTGCGGCTGTGAAAATTGCGGACCAGATGGTTGTAGCGAAGAGGATTGCAAAGAATGTGATTGTAGGGGCGAGCATTGCGAGCCCGGTGTAGAGGAGAATAATGATTCCGTAGGGGCGAACTCAGCGAGCCCAAACGAAAAAGACGAACTTACAATCGCTAATGAAAAAATCAAGGACTGGGAAGACAAATACAAAAGATTACTTGCGGAGTTTGATAACTTTAGAAAACGTTCTGAAAAAGAATCAGCAATGATGATTGACATAGGCGCTTCAATGATACTCACTAAGATACTTCCGGTAGCTGACAATTTTGAAAGGGCGATAAATTCTATACCAGAAGACATAAAAGATAATGCGTTTGTAGATGGCGTAGATAAGATTTATAAACAGATGCTCAAAACTTTTGAAGAATTAGGAGTAAAGCCTATAGAAGCGGTTGGCAAACCATTTGATGCAAATCTTCATAATGCAGTAATGACAGATGAAAATGCCGAAGGAGAAGTTGACACAGTAGTAGAAGAATTACAAAAAGGTTATATGTATAAAGACCAAGTTTTAAGACATTCAATGGTAAAAGTTAAAAAGTAAAATTAGGGCTCGCATAGCTCGCCCATACGAATTGTAGGAGTGAGTTGCACGAGTCATTGTAAAACAAAAAGTAATGTAGGGGCGAGCAGTGCGAGCCCGAAGGAGGATAAAATTATGAGCAAGATTATAGGAATTGATTTAGGAACAACTAACAGCTGTATGGCT
>OMRR01000144.1 GCA_900313535.1 uncultured Eubacteriales bacterium | reverse complement strand
TCTAAAGTTCGCACTTTTGAAAAACAAAGTTTTTCAAATGCTCACTTTTTAGAGGTTCCCTATACTTAATTTTGGAGATTATATGGAAATAGTTAGAGATGATGTAAGAAATATAGCGATTATAGCCCATGTTGACCATGGCAAGACTACACTTGTTGATGCACTTTTGCATCAATCAGGTATTTTTCGTGAAAATCAAGAAGTTCAAACTCGTGTAATGGATAGCAACGACCTTGAAAGAGAGAGAGGTATAACTATCTTATCAAAGAATACAGCGGTTAATTATAAGGGCGTGAAAATAAATATAGTTAACACACCAGGACACGCAGATTTCTCTGGAGAAGTTGAGCGTATACTTAAAATGGTTGACGGAGCTATACTCATAGTTGATGCATTTGAAGGAACTATGCCACAGACAAGATTTGTATTGTCAAAGGCACTTGAGTTGAAACTTCCTATTTTAGTTTGTATAAATAAAATTGATAGACCAGAGGCAAGACCGAAGGAAGTTGTAGATGAGGTTTTGGAATTATTTTTAGATTTAAATGCAAGTGATGAACAACTTGACTGCCCATTTATATATATGTCGGCCAAGGCTGGTTATGCTAAATTAAAATTAGAAGATGAATCTAAAAATATGATACCTCTTTTTGATACTATACTTTCATACTTCAAAGCGCCAAAGGGCGACGTAGATGCTCCAGCTAAACTTCTTATATCTACTATTGATTATAATGAATTTGTAGGTAGAATTGGTATTGGTAAGATAGAACAAGGCAATATAGAAGTAAATAAAGAAATGCTTGTTGTCAATCATCATGATGTAAATAAAAAAGAAAAGATTAAGATTTCTAAATTGTATGAATTTGAGGGACTTGAAAGAGTTGAAGTTAAAAATGCAAAACTCGGTTCTATAGTTGCTGTGACTGGTATAGAGGATTTGCATATAGGAGACACTATCACAGACTTAAGTGATACTACACCTATAGAATTCCAAAGAATTAGTGAACCAACCATATCAATGTACTTCATGGTTAATGATTCACCACTTGCTGGTACCGAAGGAAAGTTTTTGACTTCAAGACATATAAGGGAAAGATTGTTTAAGGAATTAAATACTGATGTAAGTTTACGTGTAGAAGAAACTGACTCACCAGATTGTTTCAAAGTATCTGGTAGAGGAGAACTTCATTTATCTATACTTATAGAGACAATGAGAAGAGAGGGCTATGAGTTTGCAGTTTCTAAGGCAGAAGTTATTTATAAGACTGATGGTAGCGGAGCTAAGTTAGAGCCTATGGAGCTTGCATATACTGATTTGCCTGAAGAGTTTTCAGGAGCAGTTATACAAAAACTTACTCAAAGAAAAGGCGTTCTAAATGGAATGAGTAAGGGACAGGGTGAGTTTGTGCGTCTTGAGTTTTTGATTCCATCAAGAGGTTTGATTGGATATAGAGGAGAGTTTTTAACTGACACTAAGGGCACTGGTATCTTAAATACTATATTTAATGGCTATGGACCATATCTTGGAGATTTATCTTATAGACCTACTGGTTCTCTAATCGCATTTGAATCAGGTACTGCTGTAGCATATGGATTATTTAATGCGCAGGAGAGAGGAATTTTGTTTATAGGTGCTGGAGATAAGGTATATAGTGGCATGGTCGTAGGACAAAATCCAAAGAATGAAGATATAGAAGTAAATGTCTGCAAAACTAAGAAATTAACCAATATGAGATCTTCTGGTGCCGACGAAGCATTGAAACTTGTACCAAAGAAGATTATGTCACTTGAACAATGCTTAGAGTTTATTGATACTGATGAATTACTTGAAGTTACTCCACAAAGTTTAAGAATAAGGAAGAAGATACTTGACCCAACACTTCGTAAACGTACAGGTATGAAAAAATAATATGAATGAGATAATTTTAAAAAAGAGAAAACTAGCACTGAAAGTTGCGTGTGTAGGGCTTGTAGTTATACTACTTATCATCTGCGTAATGATATATGCTTTATATATAGCAAATGGTATGCTCGCACTTGCTATGATAGTTGCTTTAGGCGTTATATCAGTATTGTTTTGGATTGGAATTGGTTTTTATAAGAGAATGATTACTAAGGAAGAACAAATACAAAACATAAAAGATAAGCAAACTATCAATGATTTGGCGAGGATGAACACTAAGAATTTATAATTTGGAGGATATATGTCAGGACATAGTAAGTTTAATAACATTAAACACAAAAAAGAGAAAGCAGATGCAGCTCGTGGTAAAATATTCACAGTCATAGGTCACGAAATTGCGATAGCGGTTAAGCAAGGAGGACCAGATCCAACAAGCAATTCAAAACTTAGAGATGTTATTGCTAAGGCACGTGCCAATAATATGCCTAATGATACTATTGAAAAGGGCATAAAGAAGGCAGCAGGCAATATAGATGCAGTTAATTTTGAAGAATTGACTTATGAGGGATTCGGACCATCAGGAGTTGCCATTTTAGTGCGTGCGTTAACTGACAATAAAAATAGAACTGGTGGAAATGTGCGTTCTGCATTTACAAAAGGTAATGGAAACCTTGGATCACAAGGTTCAGTATCTTATATGTTTAAGGAAAAGGGACAGATCATAGTTGATAAGGAAGATTGTGATAAGACTTCAGATGAATTGATGGAACTTGCACTTGAAAATGGTGCTGCTGATTTTAATGAAGAAGATGATTCATATGAGATACTCACAGAGCCAGATGATTTTTCAACTTGTAGAGAGGCACTTGAAAAGGCTGGAGTTAGTATGCTTGAAGCAGATATAACTATGATACCAGAGAATTATGTGTCTGTCACAGATGAAGATGCTGTATATGGACTTAGAAAGACTTTAGATTTATTAGATGAAGATGAAGATGTAAAAGCTTATTATACTAATTGGGAAGAAGAATAAAATGTACGATTATTGTTTAGTTGGTGCAGGGCTTTTTAATGCTACGCTTGCACGACTTATTAAAAAGAATAATAAAGATGCTAAGATAGTTGTGGTGGAAAAGAGAAGTCATATAGCTGGCAACATTTATGATGAAAAGATAGAGGGCATTAATGTCCACAAATATGGCGCTCATATATTCCATACAAGTGATGTTGAGGTGTGGAAGTTTGTAAATGAGGTTGCAGATTTCAATAGATTTACAAATTCTCCAATGGCGAATTATAAGGGAGAAATTTATAATTTGCCATTCAACATGAATACATTTGTAAGAATGTGGGGCATATCTACTATCGATGAGGCAAAAGAGATAATTAAGAATCAAAGAAAAGAAATTAAGACAGAGCCTCGCAATCTTGAAGAGCAGGCAATAAGCCTTGTAGGTAGAGATATATATGAGAAATTAATCAAAGGCTATACTGAAAAACAGTGGGGAAGAGATTGTAAAGATTTACCAGCTTTTATCATTAAAAGAATTCCAGTTAGATACACTTTTGATAACAATTACTTTAATGACAGCAAGCAAGGTATACCTACTTGTGGATATACAAAGATGATTGAGAAATTGTTTGAAAGTTGCGATATAGAATTAAATGTAGATTACTTAAATAATAAAGATAAATATAAGGCTAAGGCGACAGTATTCACAGGTGCCATAGATGAGTATTATGATTATAAGTTTGGTGAATTAAATTGGAGAAGTTTGGAGTTTGAAGAGGAAGTGCTCAACATGGAAGATTTCCAAGGTAATGCAGTGGTTAATTACACTGATAGAGAAACCCCTTATACAAGAATAATTGAACATAAGCATTTTTTATCAGATGTATCTCCAGTCACAGTTATAACTCGTGAATATCCAAGAGATTGGAAAAAAGGACTTGAAAAATATTACCCTATGAATGACGAAAAGAATCAAGAACTCTATAATAAGTACAAGGAATTTTCACAAAAAGATGATACAATATTTGGTGGAAGACTAGGAATGTATAAATATTACGATATGGATAAAGTAATCAGAGCCGCAATGGATATGTATTATGAAAATGAAATTTTTAAAAAAATCTAATATCGCATCATTGTTGATTGTTGCATTAGTACTTTGTGGTCAGTCATCATTTGCTGGTAATTTTTATGAAGAAAATGGTGTAAAGAAGTACATTGATGACAATGGAAATCTTGCTACAGGTTGGCGTTGGATTGATGCAAATGGAGATAACATTGCAGAGTGTTATCGTTTCAATAAAGATGGATCACTTGTAGCCACCAACACAACTATAAAGGGCAAAGATGTAAATAAAGATGGTATGTGGGTTGTTGATGGAGTAGTGCAAAAAATCTATAAATCAACTGGCTTACCACTTTACTTTTCAAATGCTGCACTTGGAGAGAAAGATACCAATGAGTATTTTGATCTAGGAACATATTCAAGTGCAAAAAGAATTAATGCTACTAAAAAAGAAAACTTGAAAGATTTGATTGAAGCGGATTTGCGAAAAGATACAGAAGACTATTTAAATAGTTTGATTGGACCTAAAGATGAATATGAGAGACCAGAAGAAGGGTATCTACTTTCAAAGGGTGTAAAAACTCTTGATAAAAAGAGACCAGTTGCTACAGCAAGTAATAGATATATAATTGATGATGCATTAAAAGAAGATGAGATAAAATATGTTTCTGCTACTACAAGTATAGTTGCAGGTAGAGACATGAGATCATTTGTATCTGCTTCCAATAAGTACACAGCTAAAGCTGATGGTGTAAAAATCTGGGGTGGAGAAGTATGGGATGATGTCATAGTATTGCAAGGTAATGGTGCATATGTCAAGTTCTCAACTACTGATAATTCAAAGCGATATAAGGCAAATTATTTTACTTGTGAGATAGCGCATCAAACTCACGGTGAATCGACGGCAGACACTTATTGTGGGATAGAATTATACCTAAATGGTAAATCGGTAGAGGTCTATGATGAATTTTGTGATGGAAAACCAGAATTACTGCAAGAATATCTGGATGATGGAGAAAAGACGGTTGAACTTAGAGCAATAGTCACAGGCGATGCACCTGGTAGAAAGATATATATACGAAATGCAAGGTTTAGACAGTTATCAACATTTATTGGTATAGAGGACCCAGAAGAGAGAAAGGCAGCTGTGGCTGAGGCAAGAGAGGAAAAGAAACAACTTGCGGAAGAAAGAAAAGCACAGAGAGAAGCACAAAAGAAGGCTAAGGCGGAGAAAAAGAATGAAACCACTAAGAAATAACTTAGAGTTTATATGTGCTATAGATGAAGGGTATCTTAATATTTACAATATAAATGAATTGTGATAAAATCATATTATATTTTTAGGGGGGATGTTATGGGTTTATTATTAGCGGGAACTGCTACAGCAGGCCCAAATCAAATGATTACAATAGTGGGATATGTGGTATTTTTAATCGCAATTATGTATTTCTTGATGATAAGGCCACAGAAGAAAGAGGAGCAAAAGAAGAAGGAACTTATGAACTCACTTGCTATAGGAGATAGCGTACTTACTACAGCAGGGTTTTATGGAATTATTATTGATATGACAAATGATACTGTTATTGTAGAGTTTGGAAATAATAAGAATTGTAGAATACCAATGCAGAAAGCT
>OMRR01000146.1 GCA_900313535.1 uncultured Eubacteriales bacterium | reverse complement strand
CTTCTTAAGCTTGACATACCAAAAGTTGATGCAAAGAAAATTCCAGAAAAGAAAACAATCATGATAGAAGGTTAATCCCCCCAAAAAGACTCGGAGACAAAACTCCGGGTCTTTTTTATTGTAATGGTATAGCAAGTGTCAAATTTGACTAAGATATGTAAACATTTACTATATAGACATTTATTGACAGTAAATGCTAATAATAATAAAATATTAAAAAGTTATGGGAACCTATTAAATGCCCCTAAAAAGATTTAATATTAAGAGGGAAAACTAAAATGAATAACGAAGAATGTCTTATTTGCGGTGCGAAACTTGAATATCTAGAATCGGATATTGATATGGAGTGTGCCATTTGCCATAAAACAGAAAAGAGTAAAACGAGATGTATAATAGAGGCAATCAAGTGCCAGGTGGAGTTTGTGGATTTTGGGGAGCTTGCGGAGCTGCAATTAGTGCAGGGATATTTATGTCTATCATTACTAAATCTAATCCGCTTGCAAATGAATCATTTAGTTTATCAAATGAAATGACATCACGAGCACTACATAAAATTGCAGAAGTTGGTGGACCAAGATGCTGTAAGAGAGATTCATATTTATCAATATTAACTGCTGTAGAGTATCTAAAAGAAAAACTTGATATTAGTTTAGAAACTAGTGATATTAAATGCCAATTTATAAAAAAGAATAATCAATGCATAGGTAAAAGGTGTCCGTTTTGTAAGTAAAGGGCACATCGAAAAAGTATCAATTTTATACGAGGAGAGTTTTATACGGCTTTGGACCTTGCTCGGACATAGAACCAAGTAAAGATATGGAAAAAGTTTTATTTACAGTGGACGAACTTACTGGCATCATATTTGCAGCAGCAAAAATGAGACCAAGTAAGAGTTGCACTGACATGGAACTTAGTAGTTTGAAAAAGAAATTTAAAGATAAGAGATTTGCAGCAGGTTGCGATAGAGAAGTCATAAAATTAGGTGCGGAAAAATATATGCAACTTGAACTTGACGATGTTTTAAACAAGACTCTCGTAGCAATGAAGGAAAATGAGGCAGGGATAAGGGAGCTTCTTGGGGAGCATATAAACGATTGATATGTAGAAATAATTATTAAAATACTAGTGAGATGAGTAGGCGAGTAAAAAAAGGAATAGATGATTTAGAAACTTTGTACCTTAATTTGGCAAAAGAATGGCATCCGACATCAAATGGGGAATTACTTCCAAGAGATGTGTTGCCAGTTATTGATACAAAACACCGCATATAGTGGTACTGACTTAATATTATTTTCAAAACCAAAGTTTTTTTCGCTAATTCTTATGGCGTAATTTGGGTTAAATGCTTCTATATATTTATTTAAACTTTTTGAATTAGTATGTATACCGGACTTTGCTTCTATAGGGACAATGTCTTGACTTATTCGAGTTACAAAATCAACTTCTGCATAATCTCCATTTACCCAATAATATAATTCCATATGATTTTGCTTTAATTGATTATAAACATAATTTTCAGTAAGGCCACCTAAATAATCGTATAGCAGTTCATTTTCATTGTAAATATCTTCAAATGATAAGTTCCCAGTAGCAGTTAATAAGCCCACATCATTCATGTAAACTTTAAAATCCGAGAGAGATGTGTAGGCATTGAGTGGAAGCTTTATTTGTTCAAGTTTATAAATCTTATTGGCAATGCCGGCAAGTTCTATCCATTCTATGGCTTCTTCATAATCTCTTGCTCTCGCACTAGATTTAATTAAACTATATTTAAATTTTTTATTTTGTTTTGCTAATTGTCTTGAAATGTTATTGTAGACTAGTTGGGTTTTTCCTTTTTCAGCTTCACTATTATACTTATTCATATCAGACAAGTACTGTTTTATAATTTCTTGTTGTTTAATATTTACTAGTTCTAAATTATTCTCATCAATATATATTTTTACAACTTCTGGCATACCACCTACAAATAAATATTTTTTATAATAATCTAATGCAATGTTGTGGTAGGTAGTGTCAAGAGATATATTTTCATAATATGAATTTTGTATTTTATTCAATAAATCATTTTCGTTATTTGCCATTAAAAACTCTTCAAAGTCAAGTGGAAACATTTCCATCATATCAACTTTTCCGACGGGATAAGAATAATTATCTCTATGAGTTGCAAGACCGAGAAGTGAACCGAGTGCAATGATGTGGTAATCGTTATTTTGCTCACAAAAGATTTTTAATGATGTTAGTGCTTTGGGACAACTTTGTATTTCATCCAAAATTATTAAAGTTTCATTTTTTATAATTTTTTTCTTTGTTACTGCTGAAATTTTATCAATTATTATGTTAG
>OMRR01000153.1 GCA_900313535.1 uncultured Eubacteriales bacterium | reverse complement strand
TATTTTTACTATGACCAATACTTATCTTTCCTACTTTGATTTTTTTTGTTTCTTCTCTTTTTCGCATGACAACATTTCCTTACTTCTAAGTGATCTATGATACTCAATTGCAAATCTATGAGTCTCATCCTGTATCTTTGTGATAAGTTTAAATAATTCTTTATAACCATGTAAATCTATCTCAACACCATTATATACAAGACCTCTAGTTCTATGATTATCATCCTTAACCATACCCACTACTGGGATATCTATCTGATAATTTTTTAAAGTATCCTCCACAACACCTGCCTGCCCTAGTCCTCCATCTATTAAGAAAATAGAAGGCAGCTTATTAAATTTTGCATCATCATTGACAAATCTTTCGATTCTTCTTGAAATCACCTCTGTCATAGACGCGTAATCGTCAGGGCCCTGTACAGTCTTAATTCTAAACTTTCTATAATCATTTTTCTTAAAACCATTACCTTCCCACACAACCATAGATGCCACATTTAATACTCCCGAAGTATTGGATATATCAAATGACTCAAGTCTTTTAACCTCATCAATGCCAGTGATTTTCTTCAAATCATCATAAGCTATAGCAAGTTCTTTTTCTTCTCTTACATACTTTGCAACTTTTTGATCATATTGAATTTTCGCATTAAGAGAAGCAAGTTTAACCAATTTATCCTTTGAACCTTTTTTAGGTGTTATAATCTTACATTTCTTTTTATCTCTTGATAGCCATTCATCAAATAATTCTTTCTCATCAATTTCTACAGGAATCCAAATCTCTTTTGGTAAAAAAAATGTCTCATTATAATACTGTTTTATAAAACTAGATATAACTTCTTCATCACTATCTTTTTCATCAATATTTAGTATATTGGTATTTCTATCGATAATGTTGCCATCTCTAACTTCAAAAATCTGTATCATGGCTATATCTTTTTCTCTATACATTCCTACTATGTCTTTATCAAACTCTTCTTTGCTGTCTATCTTTTGTTTTTCAGTGATTTCGTTGATAGTAATGATTTTATCTCTATATATAGCTGCTTCTTCAAATTTGTCTTCGCTTGAACATTCATTCATCTTTTTCTCAAGTTCTTTTACTATACCCTTAGTATTTCCACTTAAAAAATCTTTGACCTCATTAACCTCTTTCATATACGATGTCTCATCCCTATTTATACAAGGAGCACTGCACATTTCTAGGTGATAATATAGACAAGTTTTATATTTATTCTTTTTCGGGTTAGTTAAATCCAATTTACATAATCTAAGCTTATAATTGTCCTTTATATAGTCAAGCGCTTCTTTCACTATGCCGCCTGACATATATGGACCAAAATATGTCGCCTTATCTTTAGACTTTCTATGTACTTTAAAAACTCTGGGGAAAGCTTCATCTGTGGTGAGTTTTATATATGGATAATTCTTGTCATCCTTAAGCAAAGTATTATATCTTGGTCTATACTCTTTTATAAAATTAGATTCAAGTATAAGACTTTCCAATTCATTGTCTACAACGACATATTCAAAATAATCTATATTGGAAACCATCTGTTCTATTTTAGATGTCTTTTGATACGAATCTGAAAAATACTGCTTAACTCTATTTTTTAGGTTTTTTGCCTTTCCTACATAAATAACTTCTCCATCAAACTTATGCATAAGATACACGCCTGGAGAAGTTGGAAGTTTTTTTAATTCATTTTCAATATTAAAATCAGACATTACTCAGCAAATGCTTCCCACTTATAAGCACCACCCGGATGCCAAAAAAGCCATTCATCAATGCCAGCATCTTCTACAGCTCTAATCTGATCCTTATATGCAGTTACATCATACGTCTTGTACTCTACCAAATAATTGGCTGTAAATCCTTGAAGCCAAGGTCTAATTTTTCCGTAGTGAACGGAATCATCTTTTGTCTTGTTGATAGTACTCTCTGATGTATCTAGCGCGCCTTTCACCGCGTCATATGGTTGTAAATCCGGCACATCTAAACCAAAAGTCTTATTTGCATAATGGGATGGATACACCATAGGGCAAAGATAATCGACATTCTTTAATAATGTTGTATATTCCTGTCCAATTGAATTTTGATCTTTATAAGAATTCATTATTGCACCAAATACATCTATTGATACAAAAATATTTTCAGGAATAAGTTCTTGATATATTTCTTGAGCAAGTTCTGTTATGACCTCTATTTTTGACCTTCCTCTTGTTTCTTCTTCCTTAAATAAAACATTCCTCATTCCAGCATCTGCAGAGAATCTGAAATAATCATATTGTACTTCGTCAAAACCAGCCTTTGCACAGCCTTTACCTATCTCTATCAGGTATTTTTTTACTTCTTCATTATATGGATTAAGCCAATAG
>OMRR01000154.1 GCA_900313535.1 uncultured Eubacteriales bacterium | reverse complement strand
CTGGTAGGCGGACTTGAACCGTCAACCTACTGATTACAAATCAGTTGCTCTACCGATTGAGCTATACCAGCAACTAACATAACCCTAATATTTTATCATAAATCTAATATTTGTCAAGTTATTCAATAGTTAAAATATCAACAAATCCTGTTATATTAAATACGTCCATTATAACATCGCTTACATGCACAAGTTTCATACTGCCAACCTTTGACATTGTCTTTTGGGTAGTAAGAAGCACTCTAAGCCCAGCTGATGATATATATTCAAGCTTTTCAAAGTCTATAACCAAATCCTTTACCCCTTCAATATTATCATCAATAGCTTTTGAAAACTCTGGGGCTGTAACTGTATCAATTCTTCCCTCTGGAATAACAGTTAATCTTTCTCCATCTTTATTTGTATTAATAACCATATAAGTCTCCTTTCTATATATTCTTTTTTATTTTTAAAATATTATGACCTTCTTTATACTCGTACTCTATGCTGTCCATACTCTTCTTTACCATGAAAATTCCAAGCCCACCAACTATTCTATCTTTAATTGGAAGTTTTGTGTTTGGGTCTTCTTTCAAAAGTGGATTATATGGTACCCCTTTATCCATGAATGTAAGCACAACTGCTTGCGGTTTATCTTGTATCTCTACTTTTACTGTAGTATCACCCACCTCAGGATTATAGGCATAATTTGCTATATTTGAAAACAATTCATCAATCGCTATATCGATTTCAGCTTTTGCCTTTGCTGGGCAGTTAATTCTTTCAAGTTCCACATTAACAAAATCTGTAACTTTTTCTACATTTTCAATTGTCGCAGAAAGTGTAATTTCCTTCATACTACCCCTCTAACATTATTGCACAAAATTATAATATGTGCAAGTGATATTTACCTATCTTTAATGCTCCTTAGATGCCTCTTCATTAATTCGCTTTCTTTTTCTTTATCATTATCTATAGTGGCCAAATAATTCTTTATTATTGCATAGACATTCCTTGCCCCTACAAATACCCCAAATATTACACATAGAAGCATAATATCTACATTGAAACGATCTTTCACGATATATGCCACCACAATAAGTAAAAATATTGGCACAAGCATAGATATACCTAGTTGCAAAACCAAGGTCCAAGCTTTAAAAACTTTTGATTTAAACATTGTACCTCTTTAAATTCACTATGAATTTCCTTTATATAATTCTAGATACTCGTTTGTTACTTCATCCCAGTTTTTTGGAATTAACTCACTAGTACTCTTTCGTATCTTTATATACTCTTCAAAATTAGACTGTTTCATATTGTATAATTCAATAATCTTTGACACAAACTCATCTAATTCATAATTTACAGTATAACCATTGACACCCTCTACTATTCGTTCAGCTGTCCCTGTATCCTTTATCGCCATAGTTGGACAACCACAAAATCTTGCCTCCATAGCTGCGATTGAATCATTGTCAAATATTGAAGGGAAAAGAAACAAATCACATTTTGAATGTAGTTTAAATAAATCATCCTGATTAAGTCTTCCGAGCCATACAACATGCTCTCTAATTCCGTATTCCTCTAAACATTTCACATAATGTCTCTTTGCGGCCCCTTCACCAGCAATGTAAAATACAACTGGTATATTTCTATTTACAAGTTCAAGAATCACTTGCAATGAGAAATTTAAATTTTTTGTCTTGTTCACTCTTCCAGAAAATGATATTAAAAATTTGTTACGTTCATTATTCTTAAGATAATAATTACTGTCAATCTTAACCACCGGTGAATCAAAACCATTTCTTATTATTGCTACTTCTCTATCTATACCATACGATTTTTGCAATTCTTCATGCAATGAACTATCCGAAACTGTGGTAACCACATCTGCATTCTTTACTATCTCTATATTTTTAGTCTTTAGCATCTCTACAATTTTTTGATGCACGAAATTATCTTCAGAAAATGGAGTGAATAAATCATAAGCATAGACATATCTTGTATGGACTGTTAAAATGGATTTAACTTTGATGCTTTTAGCCATCTCCACTGCCCAGTTTCCAATAACATCAACTGTGTGAATATGGACGACATCTGGTTTGAAATTTACAAATGCTTCTATAAAATTATTATCTAACTTTGGATAACAAGTAAACTCTTCGACAAAAGGTATTTTAACCCCTTTTGTTCTATACACCTTATAAGGCAAATCACTATCATTAATATTCTTGTGGCAAAAATCTTGCGTAAAAACAGCTACATTGTGACTTCCATGTAACTTACTAGACAATTTTCTTGCCAAGACATCAACAACAAATTCTGTCCCACCCATGACGGGTGGGAAGGAATCTGTGCATAGTGCTATGTTCATATACTATCCAACCCAAATATCAAGTGTGTTAGTATCAAGATAAACTGTGAAATTCAAATCTCCACTGTAATGGAAAAATACTAAATGATTGGCTGCATCTTGAGTAATAGACACGCTCTTAAGCTTCTTTGATACAACTTTAGTAGTATTTCCCCATCTGCTCTCAAACTCTACATAAACTACATCTCTTAATTTACTATCTATTGCAGCATTTAAAGCAGCAGAATTTGCTCCCTTCAATACAGGAATTACAAACTCGACCATCACACGACCATTCTCTTCGCCTTCTACATTCATAGTTTCTGTTCTAGTACTTGCAAGAGATACTGCAAGATCGGCAGCTGCTGCTGTTTGTCCTAATGCCTCTGCTTCTTGCTTGATTTTCATATTTGCTTGATTAGCAGCTTCAACTGCTGCTGAGTCTTTTTTAAATTGAGCGTTAAATGCAGCATTATTTGCAGCTTCTATAGATGCTTCTACTGCTTTTGACTCTTCTTCCTCTTTTTTATGCTTTTCATATTCCTCTATGCTAAATCCATTTGGCAACGACAGAACTTGACCTTTTGCGATTGTTTCACAACCAGTATATTCATATATAGTTATACTTGATTTATGTCCCTGTGCTTCACCATTACTATTAAAATAATAAAAATTTCCATCTGGTAATTTAGTCAAATTAGTTACGCTATGACCATTTTCATCAAAATAATACCAGCATAGACCATTAGCACTATTTATCAATCTCCAGTTTGATACAACTGGGACACCATTAACAAGATATTTATATTTTCCACCATCATTTTGCCATGTACCCTTAAAATCTGCTTGCGCACACTCAGGAGGATAAGCCTCTATCAAACCTTTATTTACTGTCTCAAACTGTTCTCCATCGATAGTTACTTTGCCCTTTGAATTAACTGAACCATCCTTTTTAAAAGAATAGTAATCATCTCCAATTCTCCATACTCCAGTAACCATATGTCCTAGCTCATCAAAATAATAATTAAAATAATCATTACCATTTTGAATTAATTTCCAACTTGATGTAGCAAATGCTCCACCATCATTGTACTTCCAACTATTTCCGTCTTGTACCCAATCTCCCGCAAAAACTGAACTTACTGAAAATAATGCAATAACTGAAACAAGTACCAACAACTGTTTACTTTTTTTCATATACCCTCCTATATAATAAATTAATTGTTTAATTAAATTCTTCTCTTCCGTACACTGTATTTAATGCTTTTTTAGCTTCTGTATAATCAAGACCGCATTTATATAATATGTCCAACAATTTATCTTTGTCCTTTGTAACTGATGAATCAACTATATTTCTAACATAATCCACAACATACTTATCCCAATCACTTACTCCACAGTTTGCAATTGCACCTAATATCTCCTCATCATTCATACCAGCTAACTTAAGTTGTGATTCAATCTCCTTTTTTGTATGAATATGACCTTGTGTATTGGAATTAACTTTTAATATTGTATATTGTAAAGCATAATCAACCCATTTTATACTATTGACAAAATTATCAACCTCGGCATCAGAATAATTAGCTGCTTTCAATTTTGTCTTTAACACTTTTTTGCTTGGCATATTTTGCTTTGCAAGCTCTTCATTTATATATTTATCAATTATTTGGTTAGAACTTTCTTTTCTATCAGCAGAAATATGTGTAGAAGAAAGGCCAGCACCGCCCACATTTGCATTTGTATTTGCAATCACACCTTCAAGTTTCTTTACATTTCCATTATTGTCTATCCATGCACCAAACTCATTTACTCTATAACCATCTGGCGTAGTACCGTTGATTGTTAATACGCCATTTGGTCCAAAGTATAAATATTCATATAGACCATCATTATCTATGTCAACATTCACCCAAGTGAGTTCTGCAAATGTTCCATTACTTAACTGATAATAATAAGCGTTATCATTTTTAATCAAAGTTCCTTCCATGATGTAATTACTTGGTACACTTTGATCCACACCATGAACTCCTGAAGCAACTTTTTCATTTGCAATTGGTGCTATGTTTTCATTATTGGTATCAACGAAGTCTTCTCCGTTCCATACCTTAGCAGCGCCACCAGCAGATCCACCTACACTCTTCTTTTTTTCTTTCTTTTCTTTTTTCTTTTTAGCTGCATAAACTAAAGTAATGTCATTAGGCAAAATCGCTGTCATACTTGCAGACAAAGCAAATATTGCAAGAATCAAAGCAATTAATTTCAATTTTTTCATATTCCCTCCTTCAAAAGACACAAGTTCTGCAAAAACAAAACTTTAAATACTAATTATTTCTTCAATCTTTTTAATCATCTCTCGCCAACATTATATCGCAATTTTATGCTCATTTTAGTAACTAAATAATTATAACAAAAAGCGAGGATTTAGTAAAGCAATAGGCCCCCTTTCGGGAGCCTATACCTCAATTTATTGAACACTTCGTATGGATTGAACTAATTTTATACCTCTTTAAAGTCGCCATCAACTACATCATCGCCTGGATTGCCACCTCCTGCATTACCACCTGCATTTGCATTAGGATCAGGGCCTGCGCCAGCTTGTCCACCAGCAGCTTGCTGTTTCTTCATCTCTTCTTCATATGCTTTCTTATATACTTCTTCAGCAGCCTTCATAAGGTCATCTTGTTTCTTCTTAATATCTTCAGCCTGCTCCTTAGTGATAGTCTCAACCGGAGCCTTTGCAAGTAAGTCTTCAAGTTCTTTTATAACTGCTTCAACCTTTTCCTTTACAGATACATCTATATTTGCACCTTGCTCAGTTAAAGTCTTCTTAGTTTGGAATACCATAGAGTCAGCATTATTTCTTATATCAACTGCCTCTTTTCTCTCTTTATCCTTCGCCTCGTATTCCTTAGCCTCTTTTACGGCCTTATCTATATCATCCTTACTCATGTTAGAACCTGATGTGATAGTGATATGATTCTCTTTTCCAGTTCCCTTATCTTTTGCAGATACATTTACGATACCATTTGCATCTATATCAAATGTAACTTCAATTTGTGGTACACCACGTGGTGCTGGCATGATACCATCAAGTCTAAATGTACCAAGTGACTTATTGTCTCTTGCAAATTCTCTTTCACCTTGAACTACATTTATATCAACTGCAGTTTGATTATCTGCTGCAGTAGAGAATACTTGTGACTTCTTAGTTGG
>OMRR01000160.1 GCA_900313535.1 uncultured Eubacteriales bacterium | reverse complement strand
TTCAACTTTTTTTACTACTGGATGCACATGGCATTATTTAGATAGTGGTAGCAAAACATCACAATTAGATTTACTTTGTAATATGCAACTAGGCACTAATTATGATCAGGATGTAAATATAGCAAAGCAAATATCATCAAAGTCTGAGGGTAAAGGATATGATATGTCTGAAAGTACACAATTTGCTACTGCTAGTGGTAACTTCTCTAAGGAATGTATAACTCAGCCAAGTTATATTTATCCAGCTGGTGATGGTGCCTGGACATATAGTGTTAATTTTAGTATAAAAGTCCCACATTGGCCTACACAAAAATTAAGACAACAAACGTCAAATAAATTTATATATGATGGAACGCCATTAAAACTCGGTCAAGGACTACCACTGTTTATAAAATCAAATCAAAAAGGCGATGTGCAAGTGACATTTGATTATAATATTAATTATGCTCTCAATTCAACTGATTATACTTCATCACAGTATTTGTATTTAGATTTGAAAAAAGGTGATTTTTTAGATAAGAGTACTGCTACAAGTCAATTTTACGAGGCATATAATGATATTGTGGAAAGTAGCAAGACAACTCTACCTAAGTATAGATATATGAATTATGTATATCCTGCACAAACTGGAAAAATCAAAATGACTATTCCTATAGAAAAAGGTGAAAGTATATGGTTACGTATAAGCCCTTCAAATGATAGTGGTGGATATTATGCAAAGATGAAAAATCTTGATGTGAAACTTGTGACAGAATAAGAGATGTCCCTTCCCATCAGTCGACCAAAGTTTGAACGAACGGGGCGAAGCCATCAAATGAGATGGGAATTTGGCATAAAAAAATAAGCCTTCTTTTATTCTCTATGTCTGTAAGGTTTTTATTAGTGAGTTCCACCACTGACATTTCAATTTTAATTCTATAGAGAGTGGTATCAGTATATTTAATAGGATTATGTTTTACGATTGATACCAACTTATCAAATTAACAAATGGGGTGAATAATAAACATATTTAGGATATTATATCTCTTATAAATATGTAACTGGAATGCTCCTAACACTATCGGTGATATTTATAACTCTATCATAAAAACTTATAACTGCACCCTTGCCTATTTTAACATTTGTAAATTTATTTAACACAGAAAAATGTTTCACGTCATCCTTACTTGGGTCGGCGTGTTTTTTTATTTCAATAGGATATAAGGTCATATTTTTTTCAATAATCAAATCTATTTCTTTCATATCTTTGTCGCGATAAAAATATAAACGAGGTTCGTTGTTTAAGGAATTATAAAAACTTTTTAGTATTTCAGATATAACATAATTTTCAAAAATATGACCAGCCATAGGACCGTTTCTTAAAGTTATGCTATCTTCCCAACCAAGTAAATGGCATAATAGTCCTGTATCCATAAAATAAACTTTAGGAGTTTTTACGAGCCTTGTTGATAAGTTATTTGAATATGGTCTTAATAGATAAATAATATTTGAAGCTTCAAGTATTGATATATAGTGTTCTACAGTGTGCACACTAATTTTTAAGTCACTTGCGATTCTTGATACATTTAAAAGGTTAGCAACTTGAGATGCGATAAGTTGCATAAAGTTATGAAAAGTTAGTAAGTTGCCAATTTGAGATAAATCTCTAACATCTCTATCTAAGTATTCTGAAATGTAATTTTGCCAAAATACTTTTTGCTTGAAATCTTTATTTACAAAAAGCTCTGGAGATCCACCTCGCAATATTTCATTCCATATATCGTCATATGATAAATTTATTGTTTTATGTTTGTTAATATAATCATCTTCCAGATAAAATTCGTCATAAAAATCTAATCCAAATTTTTCTCTTTGTGATAAACCAAAGAGTTTAATTATGCCAAGGCGACCTGCAAGTGAGTCTGAAACATTTTTCATTAACAAAAATGATTGACTGCCAGATAAATAACATTGAGATTTTTTATCACTGTTATCAATTTGTAATTTAAGTGGTAAAAACACTTCTGGAACTCTTTGCACTTCATCTAGAGCAAGTGGGAGAGGGTGGTTTTTGAAAAAAAGATTTGGGCTATTTATTATTTCTCTTCTAAATGATGGGTCATCAAAATTGAGCAATTCTATATTGGGTTTATGGTTAATTAAAAATGTTGTTTTTCCAGACTG
>OMRR01000176.1 GCA_900313535.1 uncultured Eubacteriales bacterium | reverse complement strand
GGAAATATTAAATGCAAATTTTCAATTTTTGATGGTGCAAGTGATGATGAGTAGTATTAAAAAAAGATTAATTATATTAGTAGCACTAGTTATCTTTCTGGTATTAAATTGCTTTAATTCTTATTCTCTAAGTGCAACTGATGCAGTTATTAATGCATATAAACTAGTTGATGTAGAACAAAAAGAACTATTGCATAAAAGCTTAAAACAAATAATAGAGAATGAGTGGAACTTGTGTATTAAACGAAGTTTTGAAAAAGAAAAAAGAATAGATATTTTAATGAATTCAAAATATGAAAATGGCAAATTAGTTTCTAAAAATTTTAATTATCATATAGGCAAAGTATCTACTCCAAGCACTATAGCAGCATTTATTTACTGTCTTGACCGAGAGTGTAATACTAATGGTTATGAATATGATGAACTAAATGAAGATGGAATAAACGAATTTTTACAAAATGGCACTTTGACTTTAATTGCAAAAATCATAAGCAAAGATGAAAATGTAGAAAGGCTTGTAAAATCTTTTGTTAATTATACGGATGTAGTTAAGAAGAATATTGGGAAAACAATTGTTGGCAATGATATTTATATGAGTATAGAATTTGGAACTGACGAGGATAAAAAAATACCTGGAATGAGTGTCTTACATAGAGGAGATTTAAATTATTATATATACAATCAGTATTCTAGAAGTGATGTTATAGATTATCTGTTAGACGAAGGTATTTTAAAATAAAAGTAGCGTTTTTAAGGAGTTTTTATGAAAAAGAATTTATTATTTTTAATTTTTATATTACTTATATTTGCAGTTTCTTGTAACAACAACATTAATGAACAAGCAAGTTTTGATGATTTTGAAATAGAAACAAGCAAAAATCTAGAAACAAGTGAGACAAGTGATAAAAATTACCAGGACGAAACTATAGGCATTCGTGATGAGGATATGGATATACCAGGTGTAGCAGTGCTTGATAAAAGTGAACCAAAGAGTTTTAAAGAGACTTTTTTATTTGAAAAAAATAAGGATTTGTATCCAAAAGTTGATGGGTCAACAGCACTATTGCCACTTATGGCATATATTAGAAAAAATGCATTGGGTGAGGAATTAGAAGATGCTGAAAATGCTACAAGTTGTACAAAAACTAATGAGGCTTGGTATAATTTGTCAAATGGAAATGCAGATGTCCTTATAGTTGGCGAGATGCCAGGTGAAGTTAAGAGTGATCTAAAAAATTATATTTCAACAAAAAAAGAATATCATAAGATGAAATATGCTCCGATAAGAAGGGAGGGCTTGGTATTTATAGTTAATAAAAATAATCCGGTTGAAAGTTTAACTAAACAACAATTAATTGATATTTATACAGGGAAAATTACAAACTGGAAAGAAGTAGGTGGTGAGGATGCTGTTATTGAGGCATTTCAAAGGGAAGAGAAATCTGGTTCACAAACTATTTTTAGAAAGGTATTAATGAAGGGCATAGAACCAGAGAAAAAAGAAGTGTATTATTATCCTGGTGAGATGGATGGACTTATAGATGTGCTTGCTAGTTACGATAATTCAAATAATGCTATAGGATACTCTGTGTATTATTATGTGACACAAATGTATAAAAACGATAATCTAAAGTTGCTTAAGGTTGATGAATACTGCCAAGTAATGACACAATAGCAAATTTTTCTTATCCACTTTTAAATGAAAGTTATGTTGCTATAAAACTTGACGAGAAAGAAGATTCAAATGCCCATATACTATATGATTATATAAGAAGTAATAAGGGCAAAGATGCTATTATAGAAGCTGGGTATGTGCCTGTATACTAGAGATTTTGTCGATTTTACCGACTTTATCCCTTTATTGATGATAATTGATAAATATTGATTATTATGATAAAATATATAAAATAGTGGTTTCTTGTAGGAGGTAATATGGCTAACAAAGCTCAAGATGGTCACCACGAGACAAAATATGGAGAGATTTTCATAAGCCCCAAAGTAATTGCAAAGACAGCTGGACTAGCTGCATGCGAAAGTTTTGGTGTCGTTGGTATGGCTGCTGTAAATATAGCAAATGGACTTACAACTTTACTTACGGGTGAAGATTTGGCTAAGGGTGTAGTTGTAGAAATAATCGATAATGAAATAAAGATAGATTTGCATGTAATTATTGCATTTTCAGTAAATGTAAAAGCATGCTCTGACAACGTAATTGAAAATGTAAAATACAAAGTTGAAGAACTTACAGATTTAAAAGTAAAAGAGATAAATATTTTTGTAGAAGGTGTGAGGGTAATTGATTAAGATGGGAAATGCAAGCAATCTTAAAGGTGCATTTCTTGCAGGTGCATCTTTACTATATAAAAATAGAGATTATGTCAATGAGTTAAATGTTTTTCCGGTGCCAGACGGCGATACAGGAACCAATATGTCTATGACACTTAAGTCAGCATGCGAAGCTGTAAATGCAGTTTCTGATGACAGTATAGAAGAAGTTTGTAAAGCTATAGCAAGTGGGTCGCTTCGTGGGGCACGTGGTAATTCGGGTGTTATCATGTCGCAGATTTTGAGAGGTTTTACTAATCACTTAAAAGATGCAAAAGAGATAGATACAGAGCTACTTCTTGAGGCGATACAAAAGGCGAGAGATACCGCTTACAAAGCCGTAGTAAAACCAAAAGAGGGTACTATACTTACTGTCATTAAAGC
>OMRR01000158.1 GCA_900313535.1 uncultured Eubacteriales bacterium | reverse complement strand
GACATATTTGTTACATTGCTTGTGTCGAAAGATGAAACATCGAGACTTATACTTTGAGGATTTGCCTTTAATGTCCATGGCCAAGCTGACATAGTAGGATCGGTCATGTTATAAAGGCCAAGTCCAGCAAACATTCTCTCCATGTTTTGAACTCTACTTGTAACTAAATTGTCTAACCCATTTAATTCAGAAACATAGACAAATGAATTCTCAATATCAACTCCGTCAAATACATCATCTGAATTGTAATGCTTACATGAGAATAAATATGATCCATCCTCATCTACATAGATATTTCCATGCTCTGGCGCATAGATAGTAACCTCTGTTCCCTTTATATATCCCTTAAGACCATTGCTATCTGCTATATCCCACTCATAGTCAACATTTGTTGGAGATGCAGTAGGGTATACAGCTATATTAATCTTTGTTATTTCATTTTTATTCTTATTGGCAAGAGCAGAATCAAACCAACCATAAGATATATTATAAACTGTCTCTTCCCACACTGCTTTCAATACTAGATTGTCCTCTAAATCTATCTCAGCCTCATCATCATATTCATTTCCGTCTCCATCAACCCAATGCAAGAATTTGCATCCTTTTTTTACAAACACATTCTTTGGCAATTTTATAGTTTCACCTGGTGTTGCTAAGATACTTTCCATAAAGCCTGTACCACCATCAGCATCAAATGACAAAAGTCCTGCCTCATTAGTCAATGCTCTTATTCTAAAATTTCTACCATACAATATATCGTCTCTTGTAAATGTACCTTCTACATTTAAATCTATCCACACTCCTGTATCTTTGTCTTTATATAAACTTTGTCCTCTTTCAACTTCATTCATATTAACTCTTGGATTACCTGTCCAATAATCTACAGACTCATCAACAAAGAACTTAACATTTCCTGTAAAATTCAACACTACAGAAAAATAAGTATTTTTCCTTAAAGTTATACTATGTTCAAGTGGTATAGTAAATATACCTTGACCATCATATGATACTTGTTGTGTAAGTCTAAGCTCACCATCAGTAGGGTTTTCCATAGGATTGTTGTTAGTATATATTTTAATACTTGCATTGCCTATAGGACTATAGTGAGCAAAATTTACAGCATCCAATTTTTGATTTATATCATCGCTTACTTTAAAAATATTTCCTATTTCATAAGTGTTTAAATCATTTAAAGTATCAAAATATTCATCCGAACTAGTGGTGTCGTAATGGTAATTGTATTTGTAAGTATCAGCTTTCACTGCATCTATAGAATATAATCCATCACTTATAGATGGATCATAATATGATAACCAAAAATAACCATCGTGAGAATTATCATATTCACCCCAGCTATTTCTTATAAGCCAAGCACCAGGGCCAACAGGACTATCTGTATCATCTACGTCTTTGTTATAGTAAGTAAAATATTCAGCAGGCACATCATCATCCCAACCAACTATAAGAACTGCATGATTAGCATTTCTTGCAACTTTATTTCCAAGGCCATCAAGTTTTCTTGGAGACATGTAATACCATTCATCGCCAACATTTTTGATAGAATATCCTTTTTGAGCTTCATGATATGATACACCTACAGAACCATTTCTCATTACAGCTTCTTTTATACCAAGTCTATCTTGTTTAGAGATAATGCTTACATTTGCCATCTCATATGCATTTCTATTAAATGCATATTCATTAGCATCACCAGTAAGACCATTATTTTCCATATACTCTAACAATACTTCATTATATGGAACATTCTCTTCTAATGTTGCTCCCATATAAGTAGTGCCTACAAGTGTAGCATCTATGTAATTTCCACCTACATTACCAAAATTTACACCGTCATAACCTTCATTGTGATATAAATCTTTATCTAAGGCATTATAATCTCTTCCTTCTACTCCAGGTCTATCTATATGCTCTGAATTAGTTACATTTTTCAAACCTTCAATTACATAATAAGAAAAAGCTGCCTCACTCAAATCTGCATTTTTCTCATACTCTGCTTCCGTTGAACCAGTTACTAAATTTTTAATTCTAATAGATGTTTCCATCATACCTATGGTGGCAAATGCCCAACAAGTGCCAAGAGGAGATTGATCTCTTATAGGGCCAACTACAGAGTATCCGCTATCATTAATTACATTTCTTGAATCATATGACCTTTCTAGATTTGAACCAAACAATCTATTATTATTTCTTTCCTTAAACTCAATTGGTGGCAAATTAGAATCTACGTATCCAAAAAATGGTTCTTTTTCTTCATCTTTTTCTAACTCACTATCAGTTGAAACTATATTTTCTTCGCCATATGTATTTTCAATATTATCTAATTCTGTTTCACTACTACTTGCCTTATCATTCCTTATATTTTCTTTCTCGCTTTCATCGTTACTTACATCATTACTTACATTGTCATTTTCCGCTTCAACTTTTTGCTTTTTGCTATCATTTACATTGTCATCGAAATCAGCGTCAGAACTTGTTGACTCTGTATCATATTCTGTATCATTTATATTATTTTGGTTTTCATTATTTTTATTATCTAAATTAATTTTTCCAGATGCATCATCACCTTCATTTGACTTTTCCGAATCTTTCTTTTCCGAATTTGAGTTTTCATTCTCTGTGCTTATACCATCACCTTTGTTCTCTTCGCCTTTGTCTCCTTCACCTTCTTCACCTTTAATACCCGTCTTCTCACTACCATTGCCACCTTCGCTAGCATTACCATCGTCACTAGCTTCTCCACTTCCATCATTTTCACCAGCTCCGCCACTATTACCATCATCATTTGAAAACTTGTCTTCATCATTCAAGTTTCCTTCTGGTTCATCACTTATACCAATCTTACTATCATTATTCCCATTATTTTCTGTACCTAAGACATTTTGAACACTCGGCTCACCAGTATTCATATCATGATAAGGCTGTTCTTCATTGCTACTTGGGATAGCCGAAGATATGATTTCTCCTAACTCTGATGCAAAGTGTGGCATTGTCTCGCACAATACCATAGTAACACAAAGTAAAGTTGCACAAATTCTTTTAAAATTCATAATAAAAACCTCCTTTACACAACAAAATTTGCGGATCCCTCCTGTTCCGCTATACAAGTAAATGCACATAAACAGCCCTATGAACATTAATTCTATAAGGCTTATATCATTATACGACTATTAATTATAAAACTCAAATACATTTACATGAATAGTTTTGAATTTTGTGAATTTATAAGAACTATATGAATTTGCAATAAAAAAGGGGCAATTCCTTGCCCCAAAAATCAATTTATTTTGGCTCGCATAGTTCAACATACATTGAACTTCTAAAATTCACCAACACAAATAGTTTCTAAAGGATCCCCACGAAAGACTCACGAGCTTAGCCCTACATTGACATCCGACTTACATCATATTATCTTTGCATCTTATCGAATGGGATACCAGATGCCTTTGGTGCTGCTGATTTCTTTGAAGTAAATATCAGCACAAGTACAGTGGCAATATATGGTACCATCTTATAAATATTACTTTGTATATTGAGTGCAAATAAAAATGGTATACTTGCATAACTATTTGAGAGTGCCTTCATAAATCCGAAGAAGAATGATGCAAGTAATATATATTTAGGTTTCCATTGACCAAAGATGAGAACGGCAAGCGCAAGGAATCCATAACCAGAAACTGTGGCGTTGAAGTTTGTAGATGTAGGAACTACAAATACAAGTCCTCCAATACCTGCAAGTGCTCCAGAAATCATAACTCCTGCATATTGAATCAATTCTACCTTTATACCTGCTGTATTCGCAGCATGTGGATTTTCTCCACAAGAACGAAGTCTCAATCCAAACTTTGTCTTATATAATACTATACTTGATAAAATAAGTATTATTATACCAAGGTAAGTTGTGATATAAGAATTCTTAAATAACATCTCACCAATAATTGCTATCTTTGATAAAATTGGAACTTCAACTATTCTAAATGTATTTTTAAACTCTATTTGTTGAACTGTCTGAATTATTCTTGCTACGAATATAGCAAAAGCTGGAGCAAACATATTAAGTGCAGTACCAGATATAGTTTGATCTGCTTTTAAGTTTACTGATGCCAAAGCATGGAATAAACTAAACAATATACCTGTCGCAGCTGCTATAAGTATAGCAACTATAAGTTGTGCATTCCCAGACATAAAGCCCTGTGTCATGTTAATAAAAAGTATACTTGTGAATGCACCCATTACCATGATACCTTCAAGGGCGATGTTTACTACACCTGACCTCTCTGAAAACATACCACCGAGAGCAACTATAAGAAGCGGTATCATGAAAAGTAAAGTTTGTTGAATTAAGAAATATAATATTTCCATACTATGCGCTCCTTTCAGCCGTAACTGGCTTATCTTGATTTACCGCGGCTCCCGTATCATCTTGACTCGTCGCGTGTTCATTTCGTTTTTTAATCTTTTCCATTATCTTCTTAATGATTAATGCAAATGCTGAGAAGTAAATTATAATTGCTATAATTATATCTATGATTTCTTTTGAGAAATGGAATAATTGTAAGTAGAATCCTCCAGCTGTAAGATATGCTATAAAGAGTCCACTAAAAATAACTCCTATAGGGTTACTTACACCAAGAAGTGCAACTGAGATACCATTAAATCCTTCATTTGGTATAACATCTTTGATCTCTATATGACGTCCTGTTCCTGATAAAAGCATTATGCCACCAGCAAGACCTGCTATGGCTCCTGCTATAACCATGCTATATACTATAGATCTATTTTCATTTATACCAGCGTATTTACTTGCCACTTTATTAAGTCCGCAAGCTTTTAACTCATATCCAAATGTAGTTTTTTCAAGTATGATATAAAGTAATATTGCTACTAATATTGCTATAATAATACCACTATTTACTGATGAACCTTCAAATATCTTATCAAATCCAAGCTTTGGTATAGTAGCAGCCTTTGGTATATCTGCAGATTCATTTCTTAAATTATTAAATAATAACTTGCTACCTTTTACAGTCATATTTACCCAGAAAAGAGCAATATAGTTGAGCATGATACAAGTTATTACTTCATTAACATTAAAATATGCTTTAAGAATTCCAGGTATAGCTCCCCAGATAGCGCCAAGTAAAGTAGCAAAAAGTAAAGCTACAACCCATTGGAAAGGTCCGAGTTGTTTGCATGTAAGTCCTACAAGTACTCCACCGAAAGCTCCCATCAAGAATTGACCAGAGCCACCGATATTAAAAAGACCTGTCTTAAATGCAAATCCTACTGAAAGACCACAAAGTATAAGTGGTGT
This sequence comes from uncultured Eubacteriales bacterium, assembly GCA_900313535.1. GTDB lineage: Bacteria > Bacillota > Clostridia > Lachnospirales > Lachnospiraceae > UBA3633. The sequence continues at coordinate 39,715 of OMRR01000158.1, read as the reverse complement.
CGCGTAATAAAATACCTGTCCTACACCTTTCATACCATGTGTTAAAGGTCCTGAAAGTATAGTTCCAAAACCTGCAACTGCTTCAGTTGGGTTAGATATAATAAGGATAATAAATCCAATAACAAGTCCACAAACTATTGCCATAAGCGAAGCGACAAATGGAGCGAAATCAAATTTCTTTTTCATCTATGCCACCTCCTGATATCTTTTTATCATTTCTTCTTCAGTCATTCTCTTTCCACCAGCCATATAAAGTCCAAGTTCATTTAAGTCAAGGTTCTTGATGTCAGTAAACTCACCAACTATCTCACCTTCAAACATTACTAAAATTCTATCTGCAAGATTCATAACTTCTTCAAGTTCAAATGATACAAGTAAAACTCCTATGCCTTTATCACGAAGTTTAACTATGTTCTTATGAATATATTCTATAGCACCTACATCAAGACCACGAGTTGGTTGCACAGCTATCATAAGTTTATGCTCTTTTGTCATCTCTCTTGCAACTATAATCTTTTGTTGGTTACCACCTGACATATCACGAACTCTACTATAAGGTCCACTCAAACTTCTTATGTCATACTCTTCAATTAATTTTCTCGTATACTCGTTTATGTTCTTCTCATTTAAGAAACCATTTTTAGAAAATTTATCTTCAAAATACTCTTGAAGAACCATATTCTTTTCCATATCATAGTCAAGTATCAAACCATCTCTATGTCTATCTTCAGGAATATGTGATATACCATGAGTATTTTTAAATCTTATTGATTTATTGGTATAATCTTTTCCATCTATAACTATAGTTCCAGATTTAATTTTCTTTATACCAGTTATACCTTTTACTAACTCAGATTGACCATTTCCATCAATACCTGCGATACATACTATCTCGCCAGCTCTAACTGTGAAACTTACATTATTTACTTTATCTTTATGTCCTCTCTCCCCTGCCACAGTCATCTTACGAACTTCGAGAACCTTATCGCCAATCTTAGCAGGTGCCTTATCAACTTTAAGATTTACCTTTCTACCTACCATCATCTCAGACATTTCTTCTTTTGATACAGAAGCTACATCTACAGTTTTAATTAATTTTCCTTTTCTAAGTATAGAACATCTATCTGCAACTTCCTTTATCTCATCAAGTTTATGAGATATAAATAATATTGATTTACCCTCTGCTTTCAAGTTCTTTACTATAATCATAAACTCTTCAATCTCTTGTGGAGTAAGAACTGCTGTAGGCTCATCAAAAATCATTATTTCATTATTTCTAAAAAGCATCTTTAAGATTTCTGTTCTCTGTTGCATACCAACAGTTATATCTTCTATCTTAGCATCCAAATCAAGATTAAATTTATATTTATCACACAACTCAGTTACTCTTTTTCTTGCATCTGCAAGTTTTAATATTCCAAATTTTGTCTCTTCTACACCAAGTACTATATTCTCAAGTACAGTGAAATTATGAACCAACTTAAAGTGTTGATGCACCATTCCTATGCCAAGTTTATTTGCAGTAACCGCATTGTCAATTATTTCCTTTTTGCCATTTACATATATTTCACCACTATCAGCTTTGTAAAGTCCAAAAAGTACATTCATAAGTGTAGATTTACCTGCACCGTTTTCACCTAACAGCGCATGTACCTCACCTTTTTTTAATTGCAAAGTAACATTATCGTTTGCAATTTTACGCGCAAATGATAAAGTTATATTTCGCATTTCAATTGCATATTCTGCCATGTGTACTCCTTACGGGCTCCTAAAGTAAAAGCCCTGCTTATATAAAAAATAGGACCCATATTAAATGAGTCCTATTTGATATTTCAATAATTATTGAATAAATGTAACTGTTGTATTTGTTAATCCAAGATCTGCTTTACTTGGGTCTGATTCAGTAACATCATTCTTTATATTATATTTGCCACCCTTAAGGTCTGCATATAATACATCATAATCTGCTTTTGTGAATGTATTGAATTTAGCATGATCCATGGCTGCGCCAACGCCATCATTATTTACATTAAATGTTGTTGTCTTTCCGCCTGGGAAACTGCCATTATAATACATTGTGATAGCATCATAAACTGAATTTGATAACATCTTCATAGCTGATGTGATAACTGTGTCACTCTCAGAATATTGGTCAACGTCTACACCAATAACCTTAGCTACGAAACTACCTTCTTGTTGATTCTTTCCTTCTGCAGCGCTCATTGCTGAGTTACCAACTGCACCACCACATCCAAATACAACTTCTGTTCCTGTGTTATACCAAGAAGCCGCAAGTGCTTGTGCTTCTGGAGTAGCTGCGAATTGTCCAGTATAGTTATACTTTACATCACATTGCACGCCAAGCTCTTTAGCTGCTGCATCGATTCCTTGTACATAGCCAAGTCCGAAACGGATAACAGCTGGAACTGCCATACCACCTAAGAAACCAAGTTTAGTGTTACCATCTTTAACTGCTGCATATCCTGCAAGGAAACCAGCTTGATCCTCTTGATAAAGGATAGGCATAGTGTTTGCACCAGTTTTATAATCGCTGTAATCAGCATTATGTGGCTCACCATCTAAAAGAACGAAATGAATATCTGGGTATTGTTGTTGTGCCATATATACAGGCTCCTCAAATAAGTATCCTGGGCATACAACTAATTTTGCTCCACCTTCAATAGCAAGTTCAATTGTCTCAAAATAAGCATTTGTTCCTGCTTCTTGTGGTTGATAATACTTGTGAGAAATTCCTTTCTCATTTGCATACTTTACAAGTCCTTCCCATGCACCTTGGTTGAATGATTTGTCATCAATAGTACCAAGATCTGTAACTAATGCTAAGTCAAATGTTTCCTTTTGTGCTCCTGCATTGCTTGTTGCTGCAGGTCCAGAGCTTTGTCCACATGCTACTAAAGATACAACCATCATTGTAGCAAGAAGGACAGATAATAACTTTTTCATTTTAAATTCCCTCCTGATTTTATAACAAGAATATGCAAAACATTTTACACACTCTTTAATATTTTAAGAAACCCTACATAATTTATTTGGTTTCTTTAATTATAAACTTGTGAATATTTTACCATATTTTTACTTTTTTGGGTACATTTTTTTACATTTTTATTGCATTATATTTATTGGTAAAAATGCATAAATGCGCATTTTTAGGGCTTTTTATCTAGTACCGCCACCATGTCCGCCACCAGAGAATCCTCCTCCACCACCTATAGATGCTGCCCCGCCAAAGCCTTTGGCTGCCATAGTAGCCATTTTAGCAGCCTGGGCATTCCTTACCGCATTATAGTATAAGGTCCTAAAATACACATCTGAAATATAATATGTATTTGCATAATGCTCAATCTCTACTATCCTATCTGGGTATAACTCTTTAAGTTCTTTAAGCACTTTTTTTGCAATGCCAAAAAGCGTAGCATATATAAGTAAGTTTTCCCATATCACACCTTCAGTAACACTTCTCTCACTTATCAATGTAAACTCATCCAGAAACTTCCTAAGTCCATACACTTCTGACAATTCTTTCATCCCAATATCACTTAATCCATTTAGATTCTTACTAAATAATTTCGTATAGGCATTCTCTTTATTTAAAATATTTTGTCCCTTGCTCTTTAATGAGTCTAAGAAGTTATTTAACCTATCAGCATTTTTCGTAGCATATTTCTTTAACTCATTTTCCTGAAGTATGCCATCATCTCCAGCTGCATTTATGATTAATTGGTAAAGCTCTTTTAATGTCTCATCAGTAGGCTCTTTACCTATCTTTAAACTCGTATTGACTTTTTCATTTCCAAAAAAACCATAAGTTCTTTCTTGTATTGGTTCTAAGTTGCCATCATTAATCATCTTTGTAACAAGTGCACCTATTACATTGCTCTCTTTACTATTCCAAAGGTCAAAGTCAAGAAATAAAGCATGAGATACAAGTATATTCCCAGCATTTGGAGTGTCTCTAAAATAATTGCATTCTTTATAAAACTTTTTTAAATCCATTTTTCTTTTTATCGCAGCGGCTATCGCAGCGACAAAGCCAAATACAAATAATAGTATTGGCAAAAAGAAAAATAAATTTTCCATGAATATTTCAAATGCACTCTTTTCGCGGTACTGGTTTTCATAGAAAAGTGCTTCCTTATATGCACTGTCTTCTAATGCTACATCTCTAACTAACTCTTCAAAAGTACCATCAACACGCACATTCGGATTTATTAGGCCTTTAAATAATTCAAGCGTTACATTCATATAATTTGAATTTCTCATATCACTTGTAGTAAATGCCACAGCATATCCACTCGCGAAACGAGCTTCTCCATTATATCCAAAACCCCAAATTCTTGCATTGTCTTCAGTAATCTGTCTTCCATTTTCAAGTTCTATTCTTAGATTTACTTCTGTTGGGAAGGTTGACATTTCAGGATTTACAAACTGAAAATTAAACCCATCAGATTCTCTATATGATTTTACAAGCGGGTCTATATCATATGTAAAAGTATAAGTGTTCTTGCCATAGCGTGATATTCCAAAACAAAGTTCTACGCCTTTAGTTGTACGATTTATACCACTTCTAAATGTCTTTTGGTCAAATGACCAGTTCACATTCCAAGTATCAGTAGGTATGTACTCTTGATTATTTACCCATACATTAAGGTTTCTAACTATTAAATTCTTGTCCTCTATCGGTTTATATACTTCTGTGCCCTCATCAAAAGTGCCTGTCCATATTTCCTTTATACTTGCACTACCATTATCATGAATTACTACATCCATAGATATTTTTGATACATTGTTCTTTGCAAATATCAATGTGCAATTAAAAATACTTGCAATAAAAATTATTGCAAGTAAAGAAAACTTTTTCATATGTTTTTTATTAAATATTCTATTCATTATTTCATAGAAGGCATTTCTGTCTTTGCATCTTCTGTCTTCAAATAGTCTCTTTGTAATACTCCACACATAGGTGCTACTATGAAGTAAGGGAACATTCTTATAGTTCTATTTAACTTTGTAACTGTATCATTATATACAAGTCTGCTTTGACGAACCTTAGTCTCATAATCATTTAAAGAATTCATTAAATTTTGATAATTAGTATTTGACTTAAGGTCTGGATAGGCCTCTGCCACAGCCATTATCTTACCTACAGCTTCTGTGATTATATTCTCTTGTGCATCCACATCTGCTGCAGTTGACTTACTACCTATACTTGTTCTCATCTTTATTACATCAGATAAAGTCTTATACTCATGCTCGTTGTAACCCTTTACAAGATCAAGAAGACCTGTAAGTGCATCAAATCTTGAAGTTAAATTTACTCCGATTTGACTCATTGCGTTATTTACATTCTCGTCAAGTGATACAAGCATTCTTTGAACGCCTATAAACCACAAAACCACCAATATTACTATTGCTAGGATAACCCCTATTACTACCATTCCCATATTTTATACCTCCATTTTTACTTTTATGATTTCTTCACGTCTGCATTTTCTTCATTTCTGTCATAAGTAATTTTATATTTTATGCTCTTTGTAGACCCTGTCTTTGGCTTTATAGTACCTATAATATTAATCATAATTTTAGACTTACTTACTGTGCCAAGTGCTGCTGATGTAAATGTGACAGCCTTTGGGAATGTTGTATACTCTCCTACAACTCCAGCCACATCATCATACCATGCCTCCATCAATTCATCCATGCAATAATTGATAGTCATAGTCTCTTCTGATGAAGAACCTTGCAACACAGGTTTTAACAAAGTGATAGTACAATCATAGTCTTCGCCCTCTATACTATCAACATACTTTTCTGTCCTAAGTATTTTTACTTCTGAAGTATCTGTATTATTAGTTACTGTGTTTGTATTGTTGCTTGGAGCTACACTTGTAGGTGATACTGCATTTGCATTAATACCAACTCCAGGCCCGCCAAATTCATCAGGTACAGATGTACCTTGACCAGTTATATTGATTGCATTTGCAAATGGAGCAGTGTTTATTGCTGCTTGTTGTGCTGCTGCCTGAGCTGCTGCTTGAGCTGCCGCTGCCTGTTGTGCTGCTACTGCCTGAGCTGCCGCTGCTTGTTGTGCTGCTGCTGCCTGAGCTGCTGCTTGCTCAGCACTTACTGTTGTCCCTTGTGTTGTAGGTTTAGTCGTATTTGCCTTTGTAGTCTCTTTAACTTTAGATGTAGCAAGTCTTAACTCGCCATTTGCATTGGCAATATACTCTGTTCCTTCGATCACTTTAATCTTGCTATCGGTATTATCTTGATAAAGTACACCATGCTCATCAAAATAATATTCTTTGCCATTTATAATCTTAATTTTGTTGGCAATCAAGTCTCCAAAACTTCCAAAGTAACCATAGTGACCATCATTATCTATTTTAGCCCACTCATCTTTTACCTTGTGACCTTCTTCATCTACATAATAAAGTTTTCCATCAACTTTAACTAACTTATTCTTAATAACTTGCTTATTTAATACATAAGTCTCCTCGCCATCTCTTATTTCAAAGCGTCCTTCAGTTTTATTTGATGTCATTTGACAAGCAAATAAAGTTGTAAGCATCGCAATGAGTAAAACCAATTTTAAAAGTTTGTTAATTCTTCCACTCATAAGCCTCTCCTCTACATTTGCAACAAAAAACTACTGCAACTGCAATTAATTATATGGCTATATTATACCACTATTATTTGTTTTTTTGTATAACTTATTGTATAATTAAAAATATGAAGAAAATAGCACTTACGGGCGGTGGGACTGCAGGACATATCACTCCAAATCTTGCACTTATCCCAGAACTCAAGAAAAGACAATTTGATATTATCTATATTGGCAGTAAAAATGGTATGGAAAAAGAAATTATTGAGAGCAAAAACATACCTTTTTTTGGCATAACTGCTGATAAATTAAGAAGATATATAGATGTAAAAAACCTAATGATGCCTGTAAATGTACTAAAGGGCATATCAGAAGCTATAAAAATATTGAAAGAAAATAAAGTAGATGTCATTTTTTCAAAAGGTGGCTATGTATCAGTGCCAGTTGTCATAGCAGCATCAGGGCTTAGAATTCCTGTGATCTCCCACGAAGCTGACTTTACCCCGGGCCTTGCAAATAAAATTGCCACTCCTCTTTCTAAGAAAGTCTGCTGTAATTTTGAAGAGACAGCAAAGATGCTTGGCAAAAAAGGTGTCTTCACTGGTTGCCCTATAAGAAATGAAATTTTAAATGGTGATAGAAAAAAGGGATTAGAATTTCTTAACTTCAATAATGACAAACCTATCTTATTTGTTTCAGGTGGAAGTCTCGGTTCTGCATATATCAATAACCTAATAAGAAAAAATTTACCTGCGATGCTTAAAGTTATAAATGTCGTTCACTCATGCGGAAAAAATAAACTAGATAATAGTATTCATTTAGATGGATATAGACAATTTGAAATGATTCGTAGTGAGTTGCCAGATGTATTTGCTGCATCTGATTATATAGTTGGTAGAGCTGGAGCTAATTTCATTTTCGAATTGCTTGCACTAAAAAAACCAAGTTTGCTTATACCACTATCTACCAAAGCATCTCGTGGTGACCAGATATTAAATGCAAATAGTTTTATGAAAAAGAATTATGCCCTAGTGCTACTTGAAGAAGACCAAGACAAAAAAGAAGAATTGTTTTTCAAAAAGTTAGAAGAATTGCATAATCGCAAAGAAGAAATGATAAGTGCTATGACTAACTCAACTGAAATAAAAGCAATTGAAAATATCTGTGACATAATAGAAAAAGAGGTCGGGTAGACCTCTTTTTTTTATATACTTTACTCCGAAATATTTGCCACCTTAAGTTGTCCAGACTTTCTATCATACACAAATCTAAATTTCTTTTTTTCTGTCAATCCTTTCCTTGGTAACACTTTACCGTGTGTAAGTATGGTCATTTTATTACTTGTAAGGTTACGTTGCTCCACAGAAGTAAATGTTATTGACTTTGGAATCTCTCCATAACCTTTTGCCATCTCCTTTATCTGTGGCTTAAACTCTTCTTCAATGGCAGTTATTATTGCAGCATTTATTTTGTCAACTTCCTTTTCTTTCGCACCTGCTATTATTGGCACATAGAAAGTTATATTACACTTAAAATCACCTTTTGTAATACTATCTCTCTCCTGTCTTATATTTTTAATATATAATTCATAAGTTTTGTTTGGATCCACACCTTTTATCTCTCCAGTAAGTGCTGACTTCTGAGTTGTGGCAGACACTGTCTCTGAAGAATTTGGTGCCTCATAATACACATATGTCTCTCTCTCTACCGCCACCTCTTCATTACCATGCAAGAGCACTCTTCCATCTTCATCTACAAATGCACCATCTGGTGTCTCTTGGTTTTTAAGCATCGCACCATCTGAACCTACATAATATTCTCCATCAATCCACGAATTTACTACAAGTTTTCCTTCAATGTCAAAATAGTATTGTTGTTCCTCACCATCTTCATTGGTTTCTGTCACCCAGTCAGAAACTACAGGGTCACCATTTTTATCAAATGCATAAAAATATCCATCTCTCTTTACCCATGTATCTCTTAATTCTATCACAGGTTGAGTTGTAGGCTCTGGCTCATATTGTATTACTTTATCAGAAGTAGGTGTGAGCAACAACTCATCTTTTTGCTCAGCAGTCTCTAAAGTTTTCTTTAATTGATAATCTTCTATTCTCTTTCTAATAACTGGCAACAAAAAACTTGTAAATGAAACTGCCCCTATTAATATAATGAGTATCATAGAGAATAATACAGTAAATGGATTTTTCTTAACCTTACTTCTCTTTATACCATTTTCCTTGTCTATCTTCTCATAGATATCAAGCACATCTACTGCATTTTCACCTCTAAGTTCTCTTTTTAAACTATCAATGTCTCCATCAGTAGAAAATGGCACACCACAATAAGGACAATACACTGCATCTATGTCGATTCTCTTATCACAGGTATCACAAATTTTTTTCTTTTGATAGAACTTTTTGTAGAATGCAAAAATTGTTCGCAATTACACGAACCTCTTTCTAATTCCATTCCACAATATTTACAATACAATTCTTTCATAATCTTTATTATATAACCAATTTGTGTCTAAAGTATGACCTTTTATAAAACCTAATCACTATTAAATTTTTCCCACTCTTCAGCAGTAGGTTCAATGTACACTTCTTTCCACTTATACTTTTTATGATACATAAATAATAAGAACGCAAAACCATTCATTATTACCCATCCTATGATAGTTGCCCAAGCTACTGCATCAAGTTTCCATACTTCAATAAATGTATATACTACAAAAACTTTCACAGTAAGATTTATCAATGAGTCATAAAGCGTAAGGCTCATATTGCCCATACCTCTAAAGAAGCAGTGGAAAGTATTGGTAAACGCCACTAAGAAATATCCAAATGACATTATATGCAAATAACTATTCCCAAGTTCTATAACCTCTACGCTTCCTGCTGGTGCAAGTGCAACCATGATATTATATTTAAAGAAGAATAAAATAGTAAATACTATAGCAGCAAAACTCAACTCAAGTATTGCCCCCTTCTTAAATATTTCATATATCAAATCATTTTGCTTAGCACCACGACACTGTGCAGTATAAGTCATTATTCCAAGTCCTATATTTTGCGCTGGAAGAATAGCAAAGTTATCTACTCTATTTAAAATACCATTTGCAGCCATCGCTGCCACACCTAGGGTATTAACTTTTGCCATTATTATAGTTCTTCCAAGTGGTGGCACAGCTTGTTGAAGTGCAGTTATAATTCCATCTCTAAATGTTCTTATAGCAAGTCTTCGTCTTACACCGAACTCCTCTTTCTTAATCCTAAGTTCTTTTACTTTCACTTGAATATAAATATATATCAAACTACAGCTAACTATCTGAGATATGACAGTCGCAATTGATGCACCTGCTACTCCCCACTTAAACACTACCACAAATAACAAATCCAAAACAGTATTCATTACTGCAGATAATGCCAAAAAGAATGTCGGCACTTTACTATTTCCCATAGCCTTAAGAGCATTACCAAATACATTATATATAAACACAAATGGCAAGCCAACGCATGCAATCCGCAAATACAAAATTGTATCATCCATCACATCTTCAGGCACTTGCATCAAATGAAACAAACCTCTTGCAAACAATGCAAGAATCAAACTGACAGAAATAGCAAAGATACCGCCTGCGATAAGTGTAGTTGATATCTCAAGTCTTACACCAACTAAATCATTTGCCCCAAAGTACTCGCTAATTATGACAGCTGCCCCCATGCAAAGGCCATAAAAAAATAGAAGCGTCAAGCTACTTATCTGTCCTGCCGTAGATACTGCTGCAAGTCCCTTCTCGCCTACAAACTTCGATATGACAAGTGCATCAACTAAATCATAGGAAAGTAATACTATATTTCCAATAATAAGTGGCACCGCATACCAAAATAGTTTTTTCAATATATCATTTTTTTCTAACATTTCATATTTCATAATTTACAAAATTCTAATTAAAACAACACTAATATGTTTTCCATTGTAGAATGCAGGCTCGCATTACTCTCCCCTACATACTAAAACAACTTTTCGATATATAACTAACTACTCCTTTTAATTTTATATTACCATTTTTATCAACCGATACTTCTAACACATCTCCACTAGCCTGTGTAAGAGAAACTTTTACTTCTTTATTCTCTTTTTTTGAAAGCCACACTCCCACAGCTGACGAACCACTAGCACAGGCATTTTCCCAGTATAGTGTGTCTACTGCCTTTACATATACAAGTGGCGTAACTTTAGTAAAATAATCATCAACAAACATTATTCCAAGTGCTTCCACATTAAGAAAGCTGCACCATTCTTTTATCAATGCCTCTGCGCTCGCTCTATTTATATTGCTTTTATAAATTATATGAGCAATCCCTTCAAAAAATACAACAGGCAATATCTCATTATTTGGAAACTTTATGTCTATGACCTTTATTGCCTTTGGCATATCAACTATTCCTTGCCAAGCATCATCAGTTATATAATCTATTTGTACATTAACAAGTTGATTTGACACATTCACTTTGACATTTGCACTTTTCAAATCTTTTTCTTTTACATAGTATGCAGCTGCACTCATAGTGGCATTTCCACAAAACTCATTGCCTGCCATGCGAAGATATATATTATCATTTTTTAATGTTATAAATCCAACTTGCTCAGCAGTTCTTTCTTTTTTAAGTAATACTTCTGCCACCTTTACTTGATCATTCAAAGGAATATCTGTCTCTACAAGTATTGTTATATTTTTTGATGGATCCATAAGGACATATGATAATTCTTTTTGCATAAACAATTCCTTTAAATAGTCTTTTCTATAGAAAAGTTTGTTTTGGCAATCTCGCCATCTTCCGCCATTATCGTCAAGGTATGATTTCCTACACCAAGCGATATTTCTTTTTCAAATGTCTTATCCATACCTATAAACTCTTTATCTAAGTACCAATATATATCTTGATTTTTTAGATTTGCAATTTTTACAACAAGCTTTTGTTCCTTATCCAAATCCTTTGGCAACAATATTTTAAGATTTGGTGTCGGGTATAATATCTTTAAACTCTTTTCTTTTGAAGTTGTATGATATATCTCTGAAATATCCCTATTCTCTCTAATGAAATAATTTACGACTTCCAAAGGATAATTCAAAATTACTTTCTCATGGCTATTAGCAAAATTTGGATCTCTTGAATCCACTTCTACATCATTTTCATCCACATATATCTTTTTGTAAAATGGTGACATTTTTAATGGCTTAGCGTTACGTGGATATTTTATAGTCTTAGTTTCTACTCCGTCTAAATCAATGCGATAGCCAGTTATACTATCAACCTCTATATTTTCCAATTCATAATATGGCTCTTCAAAGTGTTTATTGCTATTATCTAATTCCTGAAATACATTAAACAACAACCTTCCGCCACTTATTACTCCAGACAAATTGTCATTACTCTTTCCAGAAAAATTTCCAACCCATACTATGACAGTATAATCTGGTGTCATTCCACACGCCCACGCATCTCTCTTGCCAAAACTTGTACCAGTCTTCCATGAAATCGGTTCCTTCCATCTATATAAATTATTAATACCTGGTCTAACCAATTCCTTTAATGTATCAAGTGTAAGATAGCTTGCTCCTTTAGAAAACATCGTCTTAGTTCTTGACTTATCATCATTTAAAGTATAGTGTAACTTAGTGAAATTTCCATAATTTGCCAACCCAGAATATAAGGTCGCTATCTCTTCTACAGTAAACTCCCTCGTTCCAAGTATTAAAGATAATCCATATCGTTCAGGAGCATTTTCATCAAATTCAAGCATATCTTTAAGAAAATAATAAAACTTATCTTCCCCATACTGATCTAATAAATGAACAAAGGGTATGTTTAATGAAGATATAAGTGCCTGCCTTGCTTCTATCATCCCAGTATATTTTTTATTTGCATTTTGAGGATTGAAATTCGCAAAAAACATTGGCACGTCCTGAACTAATGATTCTGGAGCTATCAAACCTTCATCAATCGACAATGCATATAAAAATGGTTTTAATATAGAACCAGGAGAACGTCTTGCAATCACACCATCGACCTGCCCTTCATTCTCCATATCCATAAACTCTTGTGATCCAATATATGCCTTTACATTTCTTGTCCTATTTTCTACTACAAGCATGGCAGCATTAGTTATACCCTCTGAATGTGTAAAATCTACATAAGATCTAACTATCTCTTGCATTCTCTTTTGTAAATTGTAATCTATTGTAGTCCTTATGACCTTATCAGTACTACGATTATAAAGTCGACGTGCAAGATGTGGTGCAACTCTTTCAAATGAATATCTTTCATTTGGTAATGGTTCTCTCTTTGACAATTCAAGTTGCTGTTCAGTTAGTCTGCCTTTTGCATATAATTTATCAAGCAAATTATTTCTCTTGTTGATTAATCTCTCTCTATTTTTTTCTACATTCATTGCACCTGGCGAATTAGGCAAGACCGCAAGTAATGCACACTCAGCCCAAGAAAGATTATTTGGGTCTTTCTGAAAATACATTCTTGCCGCAGTTCCATACCCTACTATATTACCACCATAGGGAGCATTATTTAAATATAATTTAAGTATCGCCTCTTTATCAAGTGCTGTCTCTATCTTAAGCGAATGAATTATCTCTACAAATTTATTGAAATAAGTTCTTTTTTTCGGTATAGCAAGTTTTGCAACTTGCATAGTAATAGTACTTGCCCCACTTCTTTTTCTTCCGAGTAAATTATTTTTAAACGCTCTACCTATAGCTAGTATATCAACACCATGATGTGTATAAAAATTTTTATCTTCACATGTAAGTACCGCTTCACTAAGATTGTCAGGCACATCACCCTCTACCTTAAGTTGCCATTGCTCATCCTCATTTAAAAACACATCCATTAGTTTCCCATTTGTATCAAGTATTGAAGTACTATATCTCTTTTCAATATCATCTTGCATTTTTTGCACATCAAATCCAAAGAAAACACATAGAGAAAAAAGTACTGTAATTGCAACTATTCCTATAAATGAAAAACCTATAATTTTTAAAACTTTCTTTTTAATACTAATTTACCTTTACTTTTTCGCCTTTTTTAAATGCTCTATAATCATAATCATACATTGCTTCAAGTGTAGTGCCAGGGAAATCATATTCACCCTTTGTGACAGCATTTATCTTTACAAAGAATTTATATTCTTTGTTGCCATTATAATTGAAGAACCACATCACCCTATCATCTCTAATATCTGTATATGACACATAAGTATCTTTACTCTTCTCTTCAACCCACTTTGGTGCTTTAGAATCTGTAACTCTCAAATTCTCTATCTCCCATCCACTTGGAAGTATCTGTGTAAGCGCGATATTGTCTAATTTACCAATATTTCTCTTTGTTGGTTTTGCTATCACTTCTAACCAGAATGCATCGCCAGATTTTACCGTTTTTGCACTTATTGCCTTGCCTTCTTCATTATAGAAGTTTCTCTCCAAACTAAATCCTTCTGAATATTCTTTTGCTTCCTCATCAATAGCCACACCTTCCCAGAAATAATTCACATAAGTCATTCCATCTGTATCAGGTATTACTTTGATGGTCTTTACATTTTCATCTATTATTACTCTATGTTGTCCTTCAGTGGTGTATTCAGACTTTACACCATCAATTTCAATTGCGCCCTTTATTACTTCCCTCTTATTTTCACTTACTATATTTGAAAGAGCAATTAATGAATATGCTGTAGTTTGAGTTGAATACCAATCGCCTGACCTCAAAGCACCCAATATCTCATCAAATGCTTCCTTGTCCATCTTTCCATATATTGTATGATAACAATCAAGATAAACTGCTAACTCACGAAGTTTTGAACCATAGCTGTAGCTATAATAATATTTATCTCTTGCATATAACTCATCAAACATCTTCTTTACACTAGTAGCATTGATATTTGTAGCGATATTCATCGCAACTTTTTCTTCTCCAGCAAGTTTATATGCTGCAGCAATATACATTTTAGAAGTCATATCCATTTTATTATTATCAAAATAATTTTGATACATGTAGTTCATCTCACTCACATTCTGTTTGCCTGCTAATGCAAGAAGGTAAAGTGCATAACTCTTCCAAGTGATATCATATTCAGATTTCAAATCAGTACCCCTTACTTTTTTAGCAGTATAATCAAGCCAATTATCATACATAGAATCAGGCAAATAGTATCCATTCTTCTTTGCATATACAAGGAAGTGTCCAATATAATTTGTAGCCCAATTAGATGTCTCTTTTTCTCCTGGCCAATATGAGAATGATCCATCAGAAAGTTGGAAAAGTTTTAACCTTGATATGCCAGCATTTACATTATTTACTATTCTTGTCTTATCATAGTTATTTGTAGTAGATAATTTATCTATAAATAACTGAGGGAAAGTTGAAGAAGTAGTCTGCTCAGCACAACCATATGGATAACGTATCAAGTATTTTAATCTCTTATCAAGTCCAAGCACCATAGTATTTGAAATAGTAATCATACTATCAACTGTGCCCTTTACAAATTCTTTGCTCTGTGTAAATGTTGCTTCTTCTTTTCCTTGTAATTCTTTATTTTCACTCACTACTATAGGCGCTTGATTACTATTTATAGCCATGCCAACCGTCTCTTCGTAATTGTATACATTTGACTTTACACCTACAGTAAGTTTTTCACTTCCTACTTCATTTCCTACCTCTTCTTCAAAGTAAACTGTCTCCTTGTCTCCCTTTTTCATTGTCAAATTCTTTGTCTGAGTTTTTCCTTTAAATGTATAATACACTTCTACATTGCCTATACCTTCTTCAAGTGCAAATACAGATACTGGTATACTCATCTTATCACCTATCTTCATAGTACGAGGCAAACTTGGCTCAACTATAATTGGTGCTTTTACTATCATATCTTTTTCTGCAGAACCATAGCTATTTCCATTTGCAGCCACTACCATTATACGAACCTGTCCCATATAATTTGGCATCTCAAAATCTACACTTGCTTCACCATGTGCATCAGTAGTGAGTACACCCTTAAACATAGATACTGGTGTAAATCTATCTGCCTCCTCAAGCCCCAGTTCTTTTAATCTTCTCCTCCTTGCCATCTCATCAAGAAGGCTCATGTCACCACCGACTTTCAATATCTGATTTATTGCTCCATATGGTCTATCAATTATC
This sequence comes from uncultured Eubacteriales bacterium, assembly GCA_900313535.1. Lineage (GTDB taxonomy): Bacteria > Bacillota > Clostridia > Lachnospirales > Lachnospiraceae > UBA3633. Next base: position 23,881 of record OMRR01000158.1, on the reverse strand, counting down.
TCAGAATAATTATCATAAAGTGCAAGTTTTGCTGCAAGTTTTTGGAAGAAGTAATCCCATGGAGTTGGTGTTTTAAATGCAGTAATATCAAGTAAACCTTCATCTACTACTGCTATAGTGAAGTCAACTTGTTTAAGTTTTGTATTCCTTACTTTTACAGTAAATTTCTCATTTGGTCTTATTTGTTCCGGTGCATCTATTTGTAAATCAATCTTTGTATCTTCGTCTTCCACATTGACTGGCACAATTCCATAAAGTCTAAGTGGTCTATCATTTTCCTTAGTATTATAATCTTGCAAAAGTGTTACATATACATAGATATTAGGAGCCATCTCTTTGGTGATTTCAATCTGTTCTATCATATTAGTGTCATTTGCATCTCTAAAGAATTGATTGAGAATCTTTCCTGCTTTTTCAATTGTAATTATTGCTTTCGCAGATTTTGCACCCTTATACTTAACCTGTGCAACATCACCTACTGAATATTTCTTTTTATCAACACTTACATTCAATGTCTCTATCTTCTTTGTGATACTTGAATCAACCCACTCGCTTGATTGCATATTTACACCGGTTATCTGTGAAGTAACTTCATCTTCAATCTCTACATAAATATATTCTTCGTTTGGAAGTACATAATCAAGAAGCACTGGCTCATCCTTTGTGACAAACTCTCCTTCATAAAGTAACTTTGTATTCTTATCACTCTTAAATGAACGAACGAAATCATCATAGTCAGAATAATCCCACCACCAATAATAATCATTTCCATAAACTCTATATTTTAATTTTTTTCCAGCTACTAAGTTTTCTCCATCTTCTGTCACACAAATTGCTTTTAAGTCAAGTTTAGAGCCTGGCTTTCTATAAGTACTTGTATTTTCTACGCCGATGTAAGTATCATATTTTTTAAGTTTGATGTATTTTCTTGACACTACACTACGTCCGCCCTCTTCAGTGACACGACCTGATACATCTACAAGCATATTTAATGAACCAAATTTTATATTATCAAGATTAGGAACTACATCCGCAAAACCATTTGCATCTAAAGTTCCATTTACGTATCTTGAATCAGAATATCCATATGAAGATGGGGCCTTAAATGTATAATCCTTATATTTTGGGAAATCTATAGGCTCTTCTCTTATATCAAAGCCTACACCATATTTAAGATTTCCAGCTGGCTCACCAAATAAATAATTTGCGTTTATGCTCCAGTCCTTAATTTCCTCATTGTAATTAACTACTTCTGGAATATTGATATTAACTCTTATTCTATTCGGAACTACAGTTTCAACTGATATATCTTTCTTAAATGTCTGGTCACCTATAGTAGCTTCTAATTTCCATATACCTGTCCTTGATGAAACTTCTGTCTTAAATGTATATGTGTAGAATCCATTCTTGCCATTTTTGATAACATCATTTTCTATCATCTTTACACCAGTTGGATCATACACTGTTATCTTTACAGGTTGCTTGTCTTCCAATACCTCATTATTGTTTCTTGCAATGATAGACACATATATAGGATCGCCAGGTCTATACACACCTCTCTCAGTATATATAAATCCATTTATACCATTTGTAGCAAATGCTCCATCCACAGCAAAACCATTTGTACTCAAAGCATTTCTTATAGGTAATATTGACTTACTTTGCACACTATCAGCTAATATATAAAAACTATTTTTGTGATCTGCAAAATCAACCGTACCATCAGCATCTGTTGACTTCTCTTCAAGTATCTGATTGTTTCTTGACATGAGGTAAACTTTCACACCACGCATCAATCTATTTTCAACTATATCTAAAACATTTACCTTTAAACCATCATCATTCTTCTCAGCAACTATACCAATATCTGTGAGGAGTACAGTTTTTTGTACCTTGGCATTTTCATATAAATAATCCCAATCACTCCAATAAAGATCTCCACTATCATCATGTTGGAATTTATATGAGGTGCCTTTCTCATCAAACTTTGCCTCAACCATGTAAACACCATTTGCATCAAGCACACCAGTCAAATCAATTGCAGATTGTACCCAAGTATCAATTTCATTTTCTATGTCAAAATCAACATTGTAAAGTTCATCACCTACATTCTCTATTGACCCATAGTAATAACCATTTCCGGCAAAATTAAACTGTTGTAAAAATTGAGTTAAGTTATTGGAATAAACTTTTTTTACAACTACATTTATCTTTTTTACATTTAGAGTTCTTATATATACTTTCTTTTCATTTACAGATGGAAGTATGATGCCATCATTAGTAAATGCAATCTTAGGTTTCTTTTGTTCAAACAATACTTCTTCAACACTATTACTTTTAGTCACAGTTCCATCTATAGCCTTTACACCACTTAATACTGTAACTTTATATGCCTGCGTAGTATTGAAATTGCCTCTCACTATAAACTTCTTGTCAATTTTTGACACAGTATATGTAGCATCTGGTTCTATCTTGACATATGGTTGCCCATCAAATTTATCTTGAATCTCCTTATCAAATTCTATCTCAATATAAGTTGTCTTGTCTGTATCCCTATAACCACCTATGCTGAGCACATTCATTGAACCAATAACTTCATGAATTCCTTTTATAGTGCTCTCACTTTCAAGCTCTGCCTCACTTGTCTCAACTTCCTTTGATTCTTCAGTTTGTGTTTCTACCTTTGTTGCCACAGTACTTTCAGTTGCAGTACCATTTTGGCAAGAAAGCAAAGTTAAAGGCATAAGCCCTAAACCCAAAATTACTAAAAACTGTAATACTCTTTTCATACTTCCTCCAAAATTACCATTAAATACATTCAGCTCCCCCAAAACAGCTCTTTTTTAGGTTTGCCGCATAGCCTTAATATTATACCACACTTTCAATTATTTCACATAAATAAAAAAGCACCATTAGGTAAAATTTGATGCTTTTTTAGGCTTTTATAAGCTTCGCGCACCTTGAAAATACATACTATATGCTTTTCAAGTTTGAGTGCACGCGCGAAGCCCCAAATAGTCGCATTATTGAAAAACAAGTATTTCAAAATGCTCCTATTTAGGGCTTCACATTTATATATAATTAAAGGAGGCCTTATTTAGCACTTAAGAAAATACTGGATGCGGAATGTTTGTATGATTTTGATTCCCTCGCAGATTATTTTCTTAAGTGTTGGCTTTATGATAACATTTAATGTAAAATTAAAATAGTTTTAAAACTTGGCAAAAATGTGGCATATTTATGGTATAATGTTTATATGATAGCTATAGCATGTGTTGACAAAAAAAATGGCATAGGCAAAGACGGCAATCTTCTTATTTCAATACCAGAGGATATGAAGTTTTTTAGAGAGCAAACAAAAGACTCTGTAGTGGTAATGGGTAGGAAGACACTATTTAGTTTCAAAGATAGGGCGCCACTTAAAAATAGAGTTAATATCGTATTCACTCATAACGAAAACTTAAAAAACGAATATACAAATTTTGATAATATTTTTTTTGTAAAAAACGAAAATGATCTTGATAAAATTTTAGAAGATTACAAAAATAAAAAAGTTTTCTTGATTGGTGGTGCTAAAATATATAATGACTTAATAGATAAATGTGATACTGCACTCATTACAAAATTAGATAAGGAGTTTGATGCAGATACATTTTTCCCAGATTTAGAATCACACGGTTTCAAAATAACAGAAGAATCTAATACATTTAAGCACGATGGCATCAAGTATAAATTCATTAAATACCAAAAATAATATCGCAAAATCAATGACAAGGTATGGGCGAACTATGCAAGCTCTCATAAGGGCTTCCCTTAGTAGTCCGAAAAGGAGTTTTAAATATCATGAATTCAAATTTTAAAAAAGCCTGCATGAAAATATTTTTCATTACCTTTGGCGTACTATGTTACTCTATAGGTTTAAAATGGTTTGTCTACCAAGCAAATGTATTGCCTGGTGGCTTCACTGGTTTAAGTGTACTCGCACAAAAACTTATATATCAAAACACTGGTAAGCTAATTCCAGTAACTGTATTTAACGTAGCATGTAACTTTATCCCAGCACTTATCTCTTATAGAGTAGTTGGTAAAAAATTTACTTTGTTTTCATTCTTAATTATGTTTTCATTTACATTCATAGCCGATTACATTCCTGCAGTTGAGTTGTCAAAAGATTTTCTTATCAATGCAATATTCGGAGGAATTATCTGTGGCTTTGGTGCTTCTATCTGGTTTAGATGTGGAGTATCTGGAGGTGGTACAGATTTTTTAGCTCTATCAGTTTCAAGCAAGTATCACATTAAACCATTTGGATATGTAATGGCATTTAACATTTCTCTCATACTTTTACAAGGATTCTTATTCGGATGGGATTTTGCATTTTATTCTATAATTTACCAATATGTATATACTCAGACAATCAATCTCTGTTATCGACACTATGAGGCAAGAACCATATTTATCATCACGACTAAACCGGAAGAAGTTTCTTCATCACTTATAGAAAAGTCTGGTCACTCATCTACACAATTAGAAGGTGTCGGAAGTTTTTCAAAAAATAAAAAGTGTATGTTGTACACCGTAGTTACTCAGCCAGAAGTACGTAGAGTCACTCAAATAGTTAAACTCTGTGATCCAGAAGCATTTATAAATATAATGAAATCAAATGAGGTACAAGGAAACTTTAGATATTTGTCAGTCGAACAAGATTATATAGATATTAATTATTAAAATAAAAATGGTGAGACAATCTCACCATTTTTTATTTATCAGCCCACATCTCTAATTTTTTTGCGTCTATGTATAGATTAAATATCGTATCTCCAATATATCCAATCCCCACTACATCGTGCACATTATATATCTCAAATATTTCTGCAAGTTCTATCTTGGGAGTAAGAAATAGCTTTTTAATCATTCTCTCTTCAACATATTTCTTTATAGTATTTTGAAATTCTTTTTTTATAAATTCATTTAATGCTTCTTCATTAGTCCCGCTAAGTATCGGCATTGGTATACTTATTTCCGTTTTATACTTTCTATTGCTATAGTCCTTCCCCTCCATTATGAAGGTAACCCTTTCGCTCGTTTTCAATTTAACATTGACCTCTGGCTTAGTTGGTAGCCAATTGCCCTTAGTATCAAAGTAATAATTCACACCATCAATATTTTTCCAAGTATTTCTAACCAATTCGCCATTTTCTTCATACTGCCAATTATTATATCCATCATAAATCCAACCATCAGCCCGGACAGCATTTACAAACAATACGCAAATTAGAATTATAAATACACTCTTTTTCATAAATACTAGATATCTCAAAAAGTATCAATTTCCTACCTTTTTTGAGTTAAGGTTCCCATAACATATATATCTTTACTGCTTATTTTAGTAGAAAAACAATTAAAAATCAATTATAATATTAGCATGTTAAATTTAGATATGAAAAACCTTGGCACTAAGCGTTCTGCTATACGAGAACTCTTTGAGCAAGGAAAAATATTGAAAGAAAAATACGGCAAAGATAATGTTTTTGATTTCTCTATAGGAAATCCAAGTGTGCCTTGCCCAAAAGAAGTCAATGACACTTTAATTACTTTATTAAAAGAAAGTAATCCAGTAGATTTGCATGGCTACACTTCTGCACAAGGTGATAAAAAGGTGCGTGATTCCATATCAAATTATCTAAATGCCACATATAACGCAGATACAAATGGTGATCTAATATATATGACCTCTGGTGCTGCAGCTGCTCTTACAATATCATTAAAGGCGCTAAGCTCTGGCAATGGAAATGATGAGGTGATAGTTTTCACGCCATATTTCCCAGAATACAATATATTTATCAAAAATGCAAATGCAAAACCGATTACTGTATTACCTGACTTTAATACTTTCTATCCTGATTTAAATGATTTTGCAAAAAAAATAAATTCAAATACTTCTGCAATCATTATCAATTCCCCAAATAATCCAACTGGAGTATTGTATAGCGAAGAAATTATTAAGAGCATTTGCAAAATACTTAAGGGAAAGGAAAAAGAGTTTAATCATCCTATCTATATCATTTCTGATGAACCATATAGGGAATTAATATATACTGATACAAAATATCCTTTTATAACAAACTATTATAATAATTCAATAATTACTTATTCATTTTCTAAGTCAATATCTCTACCTGGAGAAAGAATTGGATACATACTTGTAAACCCAAAATGTGATAATGCAAATGAAGTATATGCTACGATATGTGGTGCAGGTAGATCTCTAGGTTATGTTTGTGCAAATAGTTTATTTCAATTTTTAATTCCACATTGCCTTGGTCTTACTTCAGATACCAAAGTGTATAAAAATAATGCAAATGTATTTGTAAAAGAATTAAGTGATATAGGTTATAAAGTTATAAAACCAGATGGTGCTTTCTATCTATTTGTCAAAGCACTATGCGAAGATGATAACGAGTTTTCAAAAGAAGCACTAAATCATAACTTATTATTAGTGCCAAGTGAAAGTTTCGGCATAAGCGGGTATGTGCGAATAGCCTATTGCGTAAGTAAAAATCAAATCGCAAGTTCAATACCAAAATTTAAAGAATTATATAAACATTACAATTCATAAGGGCTTTCCTCTAAAAGCCATTGTAGTGGCTTTCCTTTAGGAGCCTGAAGGAGAAAAAATGAAAGATATAAATGAAACAAGAGAAAAAATCAATGTAATCGACAAGGAAATGACTAAACTTTTTTGTGAAAGAATGAATCTATGCAAGGATATTGCCGAATTCAAAAAGGCTAACTCTATGCCAGTACACAATGCAAGCCGTGAGGAGGCAGTAATTAATAATAATCTAAAACTTGTAGAAGATGAAAATCTAAAGCCATATTATATTAATTACATTAAAAGTTTCCTAAACATTTCAAAAGAGTATCAAAGAAGTCTATTAACTGGCCTTAAAATCTCTTATAGTGGCATAGAAGGTGCTTATGGATACATAGCAGCAAGTAGAATGTATCCTAAATGCGAATTAGTATCAAATAATAATTTTTCAAGAGCTTTTAAATCAGTTGAAGAAGGTACATGTGATAGAGCAGTACTTCCTATAGAAAACTCTTTTGCAGGCGATGTTGGCGAAGTTATGGATTTAATTTTTTCTGGTTCACTTTATATCAATAGAATATATGACCTTGAGATCGAACACAATTTAATGGTTAATCCTGGAGTAAACTTTTCAGATATAGAAATAATTGTCTCACACCCACAGGCACTCTCTCAATGTTCAAAGTTTATAGAACAATATAATTTCAAAACTATAGAAGAAGTCAATACAGCTTTTGCAGCAAAAAGATTAAAGGAAACTGGTGATAAGAAAATGGCAGTCATAGCAAGTAAGGAAACTGCAGATGCCTATGGTCTTAACATATTAAAAGAAAAAATCAATAATTCTGAATTAAATACTACAAGGTTTGCCTCTTTCTCAAGAACACTTGCAGATTACAAGAGTGTAGGTGCATCAAAGAAAAACTTTATAATGGTTTTCACTGTAAAGAATGTCGCTGGTGCACTTGCTAAATGTCTTGACATAATTGGCGCTCACGGTTTCAATATGAGAAATCTTAGAAGCCGCCCAATGAAAGATCTTATGTGGACTTACTATTTCTTCTGTGAAATTGAAGGTGACTTAGATAGTATAGATGCAAAAAACATGCTAGTTGCTTTAAAAACATTCTGCGACAGACTTAAAATAGTTGGCAACTATATAATCTAACTAAATCGTAAGGGCTTCCTTTAGGATCCCGCATATAATTTTATGAAAAAATTAATTATAGAATTAAATGAAAATTCATATAATATCACCATCGGCAACAATCTACTTAAAGATGTAGATAAATATTTCAATTTAGATAGAAAAGTTTTAATAGTCACTGATGACAACATTCCTACAAAGTTTATTGACACAGTTAAAGATAAAGCAAAACATAGTATCGTGTTGACTCTCCCACATGGGGAAAAAAATAAATCAATTGAAAATTATCAAAACATAATCAAAGCACTTATTAATGGCGAATTCACAAGAAAAGATTGCGTAGCAGCTATTGGCGGTGGGATGATTGGTGATATGGCTGCTTTTGCCGCAAGTACCTATATGCGTGGCATTGACTTTTATAATATACCAACCACTCTCCTATCTCAAGTTGATTCATCTATCGGTGGTAAAACAGCTATAGATTTCATGGGAGTTAAAAATATAGTTGGCACCTTTTCTCAACCAAAAGGTGTATTGATTGATATTGATACATTACAAACTCTACCAAAGAGAGAACTTTATAGCGGACTCGTTGAATCTATCAAAATGGCTGCAACCTTTGACAAAGAATTCTTTAACTATATAATACAATGTGACAATATAGAAAATGATTTAGAGCAAATAGTTTATTCTTCTCTTCTATTAAAGATAGATGTAGTTGAGAAAGACGAAAAAGAAAGTGGTATACGAAAAGTATTAAACTTTGGACACACTATTGGGCATGCCATTGAAGAAACTATGAATCTAAGTCTTCTCCATGGAGAATGTGTGGGCTTGGGTATGCTTTATTTTTCTTCAGAAAATGTAAGAAATGAAATATCAAATATATTAAAAAAGTACAATCTGCCTACAAGTGTAGCCTTTGATAAAAATAGAGTTATTGAATTAATTAAACACGATAAAAAATCTAATTCTGATAGCATTTCAATAATTTTTGTAGATGCTATCGGATCATATGAAATTAAGAACCTTACTATCAATGAAATATACGACATATTAAACCAATAGAAGCAAGTTGTACGAGCCCGAAGGAGCATATGGAATACGGATTAATTGGCAATCCTCTAAAACATAGTTTTTCAAAAGAAGTTCATTCTCTAATTGCAAATTACAATTACGAATTGAAGGAATTGGATAATGACTCTTTTGATATTTTTATGCAAAACAAAGATTTCAAAGCAATCAATGTGACTATTCCATATAAACAAAAAGTAATCCCTTATCTTGATTATATAGATGATAGCGCTAAAAATATAAACGCTGTAAATACCATAGTAAATATAAATGGTAAATTGCACGGATACAATACAGACATACTTGGAGTTCTAGCTAGCCTTTCTCACTTTAATGTCAATATAGATAATAAAAATGTATTAATACTTGGCACTGGTGCTACTTCAAATACAGTTTACCATGCAGTTATGAGTGCAAACAATAACGAAAACACCATACTTAAAGCTTATCGTGAAAGTTCAAAGATAAAAGGTGATATACTATACTCTGAACTTGATAAGGTCTATAATGACATACAAATCATAATAAACACAACTTCAAATGGTATGTATCCACATGAAAATGATAATCAACTAATTGATATTAGTAAATTTACAAAACTAGAAGCTGTGATGGATGTAGTATATAATCCACTTAGGACTAATCTATTAATTAGTGCTGAGAAAATTGGCATAAAAGCTATCTCTGGTTTATACATGCTTATTGCCCAGGCATTATATGCCAATATTTTATTCATAAATGCCAAAGAGCACCTGTCTGCAAAAGAAATCTTATCTTCTATAGACAATAAAGAAATTGAAAACCAATTAAATGATGTATACATTAAATGCTTGTCAGATAAACAGAATATAGTCTTAATAGGTATGCCTACTTGTGGCAAAAGCACTTTAGGGAAAATGATTAGTAATAAATATGGCTATAAATGTATCGATACCGATAAATTAATTGAAGAAAAAATAAAGTGCAAAATATCTGACTATATAAAGACGCATGGTGAAGAAAGTTTTAGAAATATAGAAACAGAAATCATTAAAAGTATTTCTTCAGAGAATCATGTAGTTATATCTACTGGTGGTGGAGCAATACTCAGAAATGAAAATGTAGTAAATTTAAAACAAAACGGAAAGTTGTTTTTTATAAATAGGTCTTTACAATTATTAATGCCATCGTCAGATAGACCACTGACAAGTGATATAGATTCACTAAAGAAAAAGTTCAATGAAAGGCTTCCAATATATAAGTCGGTCTGCGATATCGAAATTAATGGTGACCTTGAATTTGAAGATAAAATTAACGATATAATTAATGGTAATTAACATTCAAAAAAGTAAATTAACTGGCAAGCTAACTGCAAGACCAAGCAAAAGTTTTGCACACCGATATTTGATTGCCTCTGCACTTTCTGAAAATGAAAGTATTATTTCAAATGTAGACTTTAGCAATGACATAAATGCCACTCTAAACTGCATATATGCCTATGGCAAAAGTCATATAAAAGACTTTGAAAATCACAAGGTAAACTTTTCAAACAAATCAACTAAAAACTTCAATCCAACTTTTGACTGCAATGAATCAGGAACTACATTAAGAGTTTTCTTCCCTATAGCGTTACAGAAATACGAACAAACAAATTTCATCGGAAGTGATAGACTTATAGAAAGAGGAATAGATATCTACCAAAATATATTTACACATATACTATTTGACAAAGATAAATATAGCATCAAAACTAAAGGGAAATTAAGCGCTGGTAAATATGAATTACCTGGGAATGTTAGTTCACAGTATATTTCTGGTTTACTCTATGCTCTTCCACTTCTTCCTGATGAAAGCACAATACATATAACGACTAAACTTGAAAGTAAAAACTACATACTTATGACCCTTGAAGTACTTAAAAAATATGGCATAGAAATCATATATAATCAAGCACTTGACACTTTTAAAACCCCTGGCAATCAAAAGTATATAGCAAATGATTATTCTATAGAAGGAGACTATTCAAATGCTGCTTTCATTGATGCATTTAATTATTTTGGGAATGAAATAATATTAGAAGGGCTAAATGAAAACTCTCTCCAATCTGACAAAGTTTATAAAGAATATTTTGATAAATTAACTGATAAGAATTGTGAAATTGATATTTCAAATTGCATTGATTTAGGTCCTATACTCATCACATTTGCCGCATTGAAAAATGGGGCAAGATTTGTAAATACTTCTCGTCTCAAGATCAAAGAGAGCAATAGAGGAAATGCAATTGCCACAGAACTTAGAAAATGTAATGCAGATATAGATATATTAGATAATGAGATTATAGTTAATAAAAAAGACTTATCAAAGCCTGCAATCACTCTATACTCACATAACGACCATAGAATAGCAATGTCGCTTAGCCTTTTGTCAACACAATTTGACATTAGCATCAATGGTGCCGAATGTGTCAGCAAAAGTTACCCAGGCTACTTTGATGATCTTAAAAAATTGGGCGCAATAATATCATAGTCACACACTGCGAACCCGAAAGGAAATAAATGACTAACAAAATATTAATAGTCGGCCTCGGCCTGATAGGCGGTTCATATGCCAAAGCCTTAACTAAAAATGGTTATAAGGTTTATGCATACAATAGAACAAAAGAAGCTATAGACTATGCCAAAAAGAATAATCTAATCGTTGATGGTACTGATAAATTTGAAAAAGAATTTATTATGCAATTTGATAGAATTATTTTTGCGCTTTATCCTAAGATTTTAATCAAATACATAAATGACTATAGCAATTTCATTAAGGACGGTGCTATAATTAGTGATGTAACTGGCGTAAAGAGTTCAATAATTAATACTATACAAGAAAAACTTGGCAATCGAGTAGAATTTATAGCTGCTCACCCTATGGCAGGTAAAGAAGTAAGTGGAGTAGAAAACGCCGATGATTGCATATTTAAAAATGCAAACTACATCATTACTCCTACCAAGGCAAATACAGAAGAGGGCATTAACTTTGCTAAAGAAATCGGAACTATGCTTGGATTTAGAAAGGTATCAGTATTAAGTCCTGAAGAGCATGATGAGATGATTGCCTTCTTATCGCAATTAACTCATTGTATAGCGGTTTCTCTTATGACTTGCAAAGATTCAGAATATTTAGTAGATTATACAGGGGACTCATTTAGAGACTTAACTCGTATAGCAAATATAAATGATAATATGTGGCCTGAATTATTTATACTAAACAAACCATATTTGTTAAAAGAGATAGATGTATTTATAAATCAATTGTCTAATCTTCGCGATTATATAAACAATGAAGACACTGAAAAAATAAAAGAAATGATGCGACTTTCTACAGCGCGCCGTAAATTCTTTAACAAATAAGTGGTGGTAGTCGTTGACCGCCATTGTAAAAGGGAACTCAGCGAACCAAATGTAGGGGCGAGCATTGCAAGCCCGAAAGGATAATTATGAACATAGTATTTAACAGACAACTTCCAACACCTCAAGAAATCAAAAATATGTATCCAGTATCAGAGGAACTTGCCAAGAAGAAAAAAGCAAATGACGAGGCGATTCAAAATATATTTAAAGGCGAGTCAAATAAATTTCTTTTAGTTATCGGACCTTGTTCAGCCGATAGAGAGGATGCAGTAATTGATTATATCAAGAGATTGCGAACTATTGCTGATGAGCCATTGGTTAAAGAAAATATTGTTATAGTTCCAAGAATATATACCAATAAGCCAAGAACGACTGGAGAAGGCTACAAGGGTATGCTTCACCAACCAGATCCAAGTCAAGCTCCTGATATGCTCAAAGGAATTATTGGTATCAGAAGACTTCACCTAACAGCTTTAAGCGAAACTGGTTTTTCTTGCGCAGATGAAATGCTCTATCCTGAAAACCATAGTTATTTGTCTGATTTACTTTCATATGTAGCTGTAGGTGCAAGGTCTGTAGAGGATCAACAACATAGATTGACCGCAAGTGGTATTGATATCCCTGTAGGGATGAAAAATCCTACATCAGGTGACTTATCTGTAATGTTAAATGCTATAAAAGCTGCTGAACACTCTCACACATTTATATATCGTGGATTTGAAGCAACTACAAAGGGTAACCCTCTCGCTCATGCTATACTTCGTGGATATGTAAACCATCATGGTGAATCACACGAAAATTATCACTATGAGAACTTATCTATACTTGCAAACATTTATGACACTAATCATTTTATAAATCCCGCAGTAATAGTTGATTGCAACCATTCAAATAGCGGAAAAAAGTATTTAGAGCAAATAAGAATTGCAAAAGAAGTTTTACACTCAATGACCGAAAATGATACCATAAAGAAACTTGTAAAAGGACTTATGATAGAATCGTATATAGAAGATGGCAACCAAAAAGTTGAAGAAGGCGTATATGGCAAATCCATAACCGACCCATGCTTAGGATTTGAAAAGTCAGCCGAACTTATAAGAGAAATTGCTAGAATCAAAAGTAATATGAAGTAAAAAGAAGGCTTTAAGCCTTCTTTTTTAATCTAATGAATTATAGAACTTATTATCTATTCTCTGATTATCATAATTATATAGTGCTGTAATATATCCCTTCAAGTTCGTAGTTACAGAATTTGCATATATATAATCTTTGTACTCATATACAAGATAGCCACCGCTCAATGCTCTTACAGCAATCTTATCATAATCATAGGCATTCAAATTTCCTTGTACTATTTCTTCCATAAGTCTCTGTGGCTCATTTGCTCTTGCCACTCTTGCATACTTCATAAACTGAAGTGGTCTTCTCTCTACAAATACTTCCAAGGTCTTGCCATAATAATCTAGAACTCTTCTACACTGTATATTTGTACCATCTACATTCGCTATAAAATAATAATCAGTTTTTCCTTCATCATTTACATATGCAAGTGAATCAGTTGCTATATATTTGCATGTCACCTTTTTAGTATCAGTAGTAAAGGCTGTCCTTGTGCTATCTCCAATCAATGAACTTGCAGTTGCAGGAACATCAAGCACAATTTCATCTCCAAATTTCAGTTTTTTGTATTTACTCTCTTCAATTACAACCGGTCTAAAAATATCACAAGTTGCCTCAGAATATAAATCATCCACTTCAGACATAGTTGCTGTCGACATGTCTACCCTTATACTCATAAGTGGCATTCCTTGAAGTTTTCCATTATTATACTTCTTAATTACATTGCCGCCTGCTGCTGTCGGTATCTTATAATACTGATCATACTCTTTTTTTCGCTCTGCTTCTTTTGTAGCACTTGTTTGTCTTTCATCTTCTATATACATAGCAATTCTTTCTCTCAATAACTTGTAATTAGCAGTCCTACATCTCAATTCACTATAAAATGCATTCCTTTCTTCCTCAGTCTTCATCTTTGCTTCTGATCCACTACTAGCTTTCTTAGTATAGTAATTCTTTGCATCCTCTCCAAATAAAGCAACTATTTCTTCATAAGTAAGTTTATCAATGAAATAATCAAATAGTTCTACTCCATATAAGGCCTGAGCATTTCTCAGTTCTTTATAATTATATGGTATCAAATCAGCAACCGAATACAATCTTTCCTTATAATTTGGCAATATATTATCAATAACCTTCTGTGATGGTGAACAAGATGTTAAAGCCATACACACAAGCAATAATGCCGCAATATTCTTTTTACATTTAAATAAATTCATTCTACTCTCCCAAATCAATTATACTTAATTTCTATTTATACTCTTTGCAGTCAATTTCAAAAATCTTATTAGATAAATTTTTAAGATTTTCATTTTCAAATTTTCCAAATTTTACTTTATAACAAATTAACCTTTGTGATTTATAACCATATTCTTCTACATTCTGTCTATATTTTTCTGCGCTCATATATTTTTTGTCACATATTATTGGATGCCCTATATATGAAAGTTGCGCCCTTATCTGATGTGATTTACCAGTAATTAATTCTACATCTAAAACTGCATTATCTTTATTTTGCTTAACTACATTGTATATAAGTTTTACTATATCATATCCATCAGGTATATTATTTTCATTTATTAATTCTTTGATTATTGCTTTATTAGTCTTATCGTCTTTCCTATACAAATTTACTAATTCTTCCCTATCTTTCTGCATAACGCCATTTATTATGGCCTTATATTTTTTCAGTATTTCATTGCTCTGAATCTGCTTTGATATTGCTGCTGCTGCAATATATGTCTTTGCAAATATTAATAACCCCTCTGTATTTCTATCTAGTCTATTTACAATAGATGGTTTAAATATATCTACATTACCTGTCTCATTTACTTTGCAGTTAGTGTAATCCTTAAGCAATGAATTTGCTGATTCATCATTGCTTTTGTCACCTTGCGAAAGCATACCTACTGGCTTGTTGAAAATTATAATATTTGAATCTTCATAAACAATTCTTTCTACTATGCTTTTACAATCTATACCACTGCTTTTACTCTGAGTGCTAACACTTCCTTTATAAAACTTCTCAAATGTATCATCAGACAAAAAAATAGAAAGGCGGTCTCCAGCTTTTAGTATTTCATTCCCTTCCGATTTTTTATCATTTAACTCAAAATACTTTTTTCTAAGCAATTTATACAGTAAACTCTCTGGCATACTATCAAACACTTTATGTAAATACTTATTAAGTCGCATGCCATCTTCAGTTTTGCTAATAATTATCTCTTTCATCTAACCCCATGCAGGACGGCTAAAGCCATTATCTTGCATTTGTGATTTTGCTATACCATTTTGTAATTCATTTCTAGTATTTACAATTTCATTTAACTTATTACTTAAACTTTGAAGTTGAGCATTCATTATGCCACTCACATCATTTCCAAGATTTTGTACGAAATTAATCATAAATCTAAGCGAATCATCATACTCATTAATGGCTCTTTCATGTAATTGATTTGCACCCACCTCAGCATTTGCCATTATCTCATTTGCTCTTCTCATAGCTTCTTCAATTATTTCTTTTGAACGTTGCTCGGCTAATTTTATTTGCTCACTTTCATTAAGCATCCTATCTTTCATTTCATTTGCTTCGTTCATTATTCTCTCAGCATTGTGACGAGCTTGTTCTAATTCTCTATTTTTTGATTGCTCAAGTTCTCTTGTTTTCTCATTGTATCTCTTAATCTCATCTGGGATTGAAGTCTTAAGTTCACCTACAAGTTGACGCAAAGTATCTTTAGGAAGCATAACCCTTCCTCTTGTATCAGGGCGAACATTCTCAATCATCTGTTCGATATTATCTATTATTGTTTCTAAATTACTTATTGCCATCTTTACTCCTTTATACTCAACCTTACTATTATAGCACTTTTTTAGTAATAATCCAACATATCAATTAAACAATATTACCATACTTTTGACCCAGTTTTTTAGCTACAAAAGGCGTTACAAACTTGCTTATATCCCCCTTATATGATGCTACTTGTTTGACTATACTTGATGATAGATAAGAATACTGTAAATTTGTAAGCATAAATATAGTATCTATATCCTTATACAGTTCTCTATTTGTCTGAGCAAGTTGCAATTCATATTCAAAATCAGTTACTGCTCTAAGTCCTCTTATTATTATATTTGCACCTTTCTCTTTCACATAATCTACAAGTAATCCTCCAAAGCTTTCCACCTCTACATTTTTATAATCTTTGACAGCATCTTTAATCATCTCTATCCTTTCTTCCATAGTGAATAGTGATTTTTTTTCATCATTATTAAGGACTGCGACTATTAATTTATCAGTAATCTTAGATGCTCTATCTATAATATCTATATGCCCGTATGTAATTGGATCAAATGAACCTGGATAAATACTTGTTCTCATGATATCTCCTACGCTTTTTTGAAAAATATATGCTTGTTACTTTTATATTTCTTCACTTTTATCTCTTTAAAGCCCATGTCAGTAACTCCGATTGCATCATCTTTAAGTCCAACTTCAAGTATCAATATAGTATCATTGTTAATCAAATTACTCTTTGCCAATCTTTCAAACACTGGCAAATATAAGCCCTTGTCATAAGGCGGATCCATAAACACTATATCATATACTTCATTCTTCCTTGATAAATTTTCAAGTGACAAACTTGCATCACCTTTTATTACCGATGCCCTGTCGCTTAATCCCGTATGCTCAAGGTTCTCTTTGATCACCTTTATAGCTCTATCATTATTGTCAACAAATGTAGCACTTTTAGCACCTCGACTCAAAGCTTCTATGCCTATGGCACCAGAGCCAGCAAACAAATCAAGAAAACTCTTTCCAAGTATATCAAACTGAATCATATTAAACAAGGTTTCCTTAATCTTGTCTGTTGTTGGCCTTATAGATAAATCATCCAATGTTTTTAACAATAAATGCCTTTTTTCACCCGCTATTACTCTCACAAATATATATTTTACTAAATCATTATATTATAGTCAAGAATTGCAAAGTGTGCTATAATATATGCCGGTGGGGAGCAAAAGGAGTAGAATGAGTAAAATGAATAAGCGATTAATTTGTATTCTAATGATATTTGGATTGCTTTTTAATATTAAAGGCATTTCTTATGCTGAAAATAATAATTCAAATGAAAAAATATATGTAAAAAATATAAATCCATATTACAATTATTGGAAAAATGAATTTATAGTATTTATTGATAACTATACAGGTGACATAAGTAATGTAAGTGAAAAAGATTTATTAAGTGGAAATGGCACAAGTAGAATATATATTTTTTCAAAACTTAAAAATGACAATTACACGTATGATGATCTAATTTATGATATGCAAAATTTCAATATCAATACTAATTTGCATGACTTGCATCCTATACTCGTACACCTACCTAAAAGTGCAGCTAGCAATGAGTCACATATTAAATTTGAAAATGCAAACGAAAAAGGTAAGCTTGTTGAAGGAGGCCCATACTCTAAATATGCAAAGTATCCAAGTGGTTTCTATTACAAAGGAAAAAAATGTGAAAAAGATGAAATTAATAAAATCTTATCAGATTACAAAAAAGAAGCTCAAAAGATAAGTGATAAGCTTAATCAAATTAAAAAAATAAGCATTAAAGATTTATACCCAAATGCCAATGTGGCATATTTCACAAATGGTGCTACTACTACTGCAGGGACACCAGATGCAAAGATTTATTTATTAGATCTTGACGAAAAGCACTCACCGTATAAACTGTCTGCTGTTGACTTATTTTCAAAAGATGTAATATCTGGCGAAGCTACAAAAGGTGTATTGCCAACATGGTCACCAGAAACAATGTATATCTATAATAGCAATCAACAACTTATAGAAGAATTGACATTTGAAACATTTCAACAATATCTATGGTCAAAACAAGACCAAGGCATAATTGATTGGTTAAACTCTTTTTCATAAAACTTAATTTATCAAAAATAAAGGGGCGGTTGTATCCGCCCCTTTTTATTAGATAACCAATCCAAGTTTCAAATACTCATCAAGTTTTCGCTTCATATTATCTGTGATTCTTATACCCTTATCCAAAAATTCTTTTGCATCCACGCTTGCATTTCTGAATAAACCTATATCTGTATACATATCTGCAAGTTTAAAGTCCATAGCACCAGACTGTTTTACTCCAAAAATATCTCCAGGTCCTCTCAGTTTTAAATCCTCTTCTGCTATATAAAAACCGTCATTTGAATCCGCAAGCACTTTTAATCTTTGTGCCGATTTATCTGTAGGCATAGTATCCACAAATAATGCATAACTTTGTGCATCACCTCTTCCTACTCTACCTCTAAGTTGATGCAACTCAGCAAGTCCAAATGCACCTGCATCTTCCACCATTATAAATGTTGCATTAGGCACATCAACTCCTACTTCAACTACTGTAGTAGACACCAATATCTGTATATCACCATTCTTAAACCTTTGCATTATGTCATACTTTTCAATTGATTTCATTTTACCATGTAGCACTTCTATCTTTGCACTCTTTCCAAAAAATGTTACAAGTTTTTCAGCATACTCATATACATTTTGGTAATTTGCAAAACTACCTATATCTTCATCATCGTTTTTTTCTATAGCCGGGCATATAACATATACTTGATGTCCCATATCCAACTGTTTTTTTATTGATCTATATGCCTTTTCTCTTTCTTTTACATTTGCTACATAGTTTTTAATTGGCAACCTATTCTTTGGTTTATCGGTAAGTTTACTTATGTCCATATCTGCATATATAAGCATTGCTAAAGTTCTTGGTATAGGAGTTGCAGACATTATTAACACATTTGCATTATTAGATCTCTCCTCAAATGCCTTCCTTTGACTAACTCCAAATCTATGCTGCTCATCAATTATACAAAGCGCTAAATCCTTATATACTACATCCTGTGAAAATAGTGCATGTGTTCCAACCAATATATCAATTTTACCATTCTTTAGTTTTTCAAGTATTATCTTTCTATCCTTTGCTTTTGTATTTCCTGTAAGCAAAGCAACTGTTATGCCCCCATTAGAATATATTGACGATGACTCACAGTGTTTCTCTTCTACACCCTCTTTCGATTTGACAAAGCGAACAATCGAATCAAAATGTTGCTCTGCTAATATCTCAGTAGGTGCCATGAAACCAGTTTGCAACCCATTTTTTGCAACTAACATTGCTGACAATATCGCAATTATGGTTTTGCCAGAACCGACATCTCCTTCAATTAGGCGATTCATTTTCTTTCCACTTTCCAAATCATTCAATATATCATTTAGTACTATTTTTTGACCATTTGTTAATTTAAAGGGCAAGTTATCTATCAGCTCTTTGAGATATTTTTTATCAATACTCTTTAACTCTTCTCTTCCATTTTTTATTGTCTTATCTTTATTTGATAACATCGCAAATGAAAATAGAAAAAACTCATCATATACAAGTCTTTTTCTAGCTATCCTCATATCATCCATATTTTGAGGAAAGTGTATATGATTAAATGCATATGACAAATCACAAAGTTCTCTTTCTTTTCTAATTTTTTCCGGCAGATATTCTTCAAATATATCTTTACATATATCCTTATCATCTAGTAATTCCTTAATAGTTTTTTTAATAGTATTATTTGTAAGCCCTTTAGTTAATGAATATATAGGACTTAAATTTCCTTTAAAACTTTCATATGTATCTTTTTTAAATATCTTACACTGCGAAAAAGCAATTCCATTTTTAACTTGTGAAACTTTACCCCTAAATATATAACTTTGACCTAAGGCTATAGATTTATTAATAAATGGTATATTAAACCAATATGCCCTAATTTTAGAAGTTCCATCATCAAGCCACACATGTGTTATTGAGATATTGCCCTTCCTAAACAATGAAGGCTTTGTCTGAACCATCGCATACACAGTTGAAACTTTACCCGTTTCAAGGTCTATTATATTTATCGGCTTCTCATACTGCTCATAATCTCTTGGAAAAAAATAAACTAAATCCTTGATACTTTTAATGTCAAGGTTTTCAAAATACTTTTCTGTCTTTGGCCCGATTCCTTTTAGTTTTAATAATTCTCCCATAAAATTAAATAGGCGGACTTTAGTCCGCCATCCTTTTACTCAACTGATATATAATAATAATATACTGGCTGATTGCCCTCATATACATTTACTTCTATATCTTTATAGTTTTTACTTATTTCATCTTTTATTTTATTGGCATCACTTTCTGTAACTTCTTCGCCATAATATATAGATATAACTGAATCTTTATCTTCATGAATCTTTTCAAATGCTTCAGAAATACTCTTTACTATATCGGCATTTGTAGATAATAGACCTTTATCTCCAAGTGATATATAATCATTCTCTTTTATATCTATGCCATCAATCACTGTATTTCTAATTGAATATGTAGTCTGGATTGTCTTTACATTTCCTATACTCTCTTTAAACTGATTCATTATAGTATCCATATTGTCGCTTTCAGTATAATATATTAAACAATTTATTCCTTGTATTACATTTTTTGTCTCGACTACATATATCTCTTTATCTTTAACTATTTCTTTTGCTTGTTTCGCAGCCATTATTATATTGGAATTATTTGGGAAAATAAATATTTTCTTTGCATGTACTTCATTAATGGCATTTATAAAGTCTTCAGTAGAAGGATTCATAGTCTGTCCACCAGTTATTACCTTATCACAACCAAGGTCATTAAAGAGTGTGGTAAGTCCCTTTCCACTTGATACTGCTATAAAGCCTATATCCTTTAACTTAACTGGTGCCTTCTTCTCTTCTTCATGGTTTGCAGCAAATTCTTTTGCTTTCTTTTCTGCATCCTTTATAACTTTCTCTTGATGCTCTAGTCTTAAATTATCTACTTTTAGATTAGTTAAGAAACCGTATTCCAAGCCTTTTTCAAAAACTCTACCTGGATGATTTGTGTGTACATGAATTTTAATATACTGATCATCCCCTACAACTACAAGTGAATCACCTATACCTTCAAGATACTTTATTATTTCCTCCGTAGCATTATCTTTAAACGTGGTTGCAGTATTAACTATACATTCAGTACAATATCCAAATTTAATGTCTTGATCTTCTACAACCTTTAAATTAATATTTGATGATTTGCCACCTGCACTATCAGTAAATGATATCTCAACCTCTTCACCTTTCAAATATGACAACACACCATGAGCAAAATACATAAGTCCCTGCCCACCGCTATCAACAACTCCCGCTTCTTTAAGTATAGGTAACATGTCTGGAGTCTTTTGGAGCATCTCATCTCCATAGGCAACAACTTTTTCAAGTTTTGCTATATTATCATCTTTGCTTCCAGATACTTCATCAGCTTTTTCAGCAAGTGCCTTAATTACTGTAAGTATGGTGCCTTCTTTTGGTTTTATAACTGCTTTATACGCTGTATCCTTTGCTTTTTGTATTGCTTCTAAAAGCAAATCAACACTTATGCTCTTTTCATCTTTTAAGTGATTTGTAAAGCCTCTAAGTATTTGTGACATTATAACGCCTGAGTTACCACGTGCACCTCTAAGTGAACCACTTGCTATAGCCTTGCACACTTCTTCAATGCTATCATCGGAAACTGCATTTACTGCATCGCAAGCTGACTTAAGTGTCATTGACATATTAGTACCTGTATCTCCATCTGGAACTGGAAATACATTTAACTCATTTACATAATCTCTATTCTTATATAAAAGGGATGCACCTGCAAGAAATGCCCCCTTTAATCTCGCTGCACTTCCCATTTTAATCAATTACCCTCACACCTTCTACAAATATATTAATTTCTTTTATTTTTAAACTGGTCAATTCTTCAACTTTGTATTTTACATTCTCTATAATATTATCTGAACATGCCTTAATATTTACAGAAAATGCCACAATTACATGCAAATCTATCTTTACCTCATTATCAACTATCTCTACAACCACACCCTTAGTCAAATCTTCACCAGTTAATAATGTAGTAAGTCCATTTGCAAAATTAACTGCTGCCATACCAACGACACCAAAACTCTCGCAAGCTGCAAGTCCTGCAGTCTTTGCTATAACTTTTGGACTTATAAATATCTCGCCGTATTGAGTCTCATAATGACCTTCTTCAATTTTACTAGCCATACTGCCTCCTAAAAATTCCTATCTATTAATTTTATCATAATTAGCACTCTTTGGCAAATATATTATATATATGCCTATTTTTACTGCTTCCTAAGCATTTTCCTACGCACAATCATATATGCTATAAACATAAATACTATAAGTATAGACCACGAGATTGGATATACCACGCATACAGTTTGGAAAGTGCTGTAATTTGGGAATATAGTCAATATCCATATAAGTCTGAAAACCACTATACCAAATATAACTGCAACTGTCTGAATATATGGGTGCTTTAAAACTCTAAGTGCTGAACCATGTACTTCATATATTGGTTGTATAAATGCTAAGGCGGTAACTATCCTAAGTCTCACGATTGCCACGTTTATTACCTCTATGTCATTTGTAAATATTGATAAAAATTGATTTGCAAATATTTCAAGAAACACTATCAAAGTTCCACAGATAATCATACCGAGCAATATACAATCTCTAACTATGATTTTACATCTATCAAACTTTTCTGCACCAAAGTTTTGACTCATAAATGTAAGACAGGCCTGACTAAATGCAGTTGTGATATAAAATGTAAATGACTCTACATTCAATGCTGCTGTATTTGCGGCTATAGTTTTCGTACCAAGTGAATTTATAGCTGACTGAATACATAAATTTGATATAGAAAATACCATGCCAGATATTGCACAAGGGATACCTATTCGTAGTACTTTTAATAATGCATCGGGTACTATAATCCATTTCTTTATATCATAATGCACCACGCTTTGTTCTTTGGCAAGTAAGACAACTACAACTATACAACTAACTGCATTTGAAATGGCTGTAGCAATTGCTACCCCCGCTACTCCCATTTGAAAAACTACCACAAATATCACATTCAACACTAGGTTTAGTACACCAGTCATTGTAAGAATAATGAGCGGTCTCTTAGTATCGCCTATACTCCTAAGTATAGCTGCACCAAAATTATAAGTAATCAAGAATGGCATCGCAACAAACAATACTCTCAAATAAAGTGTTGCTGGAATCAAGATTTCATCTGGTGTGCCAAGAAATAATAGTACCTTTTTTGAAAAACATAATCCTATGACCATAAATAATAGTCCAAAAACTACAGAAAAGGTCATAGATGTATGCACCACATTGTAAATCTTTTCATTTTTCCCTGCTCCAATGTAATTTGCTATCATTACATTTGAACCAACTGCAAGTCCAAGAAAAGCTGTGATAAATAAATTGAGTATTTGTGAATTTGCTCCCACAGCGGCTAATGCGACACTACCAACAAATTTTCCGCACACTATAATATCCGCTGCATTAAATAATTGTTGAAATGAACTAGTTATAGCTATAGGCATTGCAAACATCAATATCTTTAAAGCAAGTGGTCCATCTAG
>OMRR01000163.1 GCA_900313535.1 uncultured Eubacteriales bacterium | reverse complement strand
CTCTTCAAACTTATCTATAGTAGATTCTAACATCTGCATTATAGAAAGTGGCATCTTATCATTCTTCATAGGAGTGAATCTTGAATATCTTGCATCCAACTCATCTGGGTCAAATACTTTAGTCACAACTAATTTGATGGCACCATCCTTAAGTGGTATTGCCTCCACAGCAAGAGGTGCATCCGCATTAAATCCTACCTCCACCTTAGCAAGTTCCATCATTTCTATTAATAAATCTCTCGCCTTCTCAGAACCATATGAGAGGTCATCAAGCTTCAAATGCCTGTCGCCAAGTTCCTCACTCTTTATAATAAATGCTATTGAATTCTCATTAATTCGCTCAATCTTCATATTATCTTTATATTACTATATTTTTTACATTTTTGCAAGATACTGCAAATGCCGTACTTATAATACTTATTACCTACTCTATATTATAGTAAAAATCAACTAATCTATGTACACTCTCTCAACTCTCTTACCTATACTTGTCATCACTTCATATGTAAATTCGCTAGTTTCGTCACATATCTCCTGCAAAGTAATCTTTTCACTTTTACTCTCACCGATCAATATTACTTCATCTTCTACCTTGCAATCTACACCAGTGACATCGACCATAAGCATATCCATAGTTACTCTACCAACTACTTTGCATCTCTTGTCATTTACTATTACCTCAGTTTTATTAGATGCACTTCTTGGATATCCATCACCATAACCACATGAGATAGTTGCTATTTTCATTTTACCCTTAGATACAAAAGTCCTACCATAAGAAATTGAAGTATTACTATCTATTTCTTTTATATGTATGATTTGTGATTTTAATGACATTATTGGTTGCAAATCATTATTTGAAAAAGCCTTACTTGGCAAAAGTCCATAGAGTATGATACCAGGTCTTACTGAAGTGCAATTTTCTCCCCTGCCAGAAAGCACCCCTGCTGAATTTGCTATAGATATGTTCCCTGTACTAATCCCAAGTGATTTAACTTTATCAATTATGTCGGCATACTTTCTTTCTTGTTCTTCTGTATACTTTATACTTTCTACATCGTCTTTATCTGAGTCCGCTACAGAAAAATGTGTAAAGAAACCATATATAGAAACATTTTTAAGTTCTGAAATTTTCTTTATATCCTCAATGGTTTTTTCATTTACTGGAAAACCTATTCTTCCCATACCAGTGTCTATACCTATCTCAAGTCTTGCCACTTTAGAAATACTTCCTGCCACTTCATTTATCTCTATCGCCTGCTCTAAAGTAGAGATGGTCATCACATAGTCATTAATTATTGCATCTTTATATCTTGACCTATATATAAGTCCAATGATAATTATATCTTTGTCTATGCCATTATCCCTTAATTCTTTTGCCTCACTCATACAAGCAACTGCAAATGCTTTAACTCTATCATCCTTTGACAAATACTTAGATACGTTTACACTTCCATGACCATAGGCATTATCCTTAACCATACAAATAATACTCTTGTCCCCGATGATTTTTTTAATCTGGTCAAGATTGTTTCTTAACTTACTATATGAGATTTCTGCCCATACTCTGTCTCTCATAAACCCTCTTACTTCTTTTTCTTTGCCGTGCTCTTCTTTACTGTCTCTTTCTTTGCTGTAGTTTTCTTCGCCGTAGTCTTCTTCGCCGTTGCCTTCTTTGCTGTTTCTTTCTTTGTAGTCGCCTTTTCAGTCTTTTTAGTAGTTGTCTTTGTTGCCTTCTTTTTAGTATCATCTTTCTTTGCAGTGGTTTTCTTGCTAGTCTCTTTCTTTGCTGTCGTCTTTTCAGTTTTTTTAGTAGATGCTTTTGTTGTCTTCTTCTTAGTATCCTTTACTTCATCAACATTGTCATCCACTACATTCATTTTTACTTTTAACTTATTAGTAGAGCTTAAATCAAAATTAAATGTACTGTCTTTATCATTTGCATTATTTGATTTATTTTTTGCACTTACATCATTTTGCTTTACTGCACTTGTCATAGTGCTTTGGTTATTTTGTCTATGCATCTCTCTATAATCTTTCATACCACCACCATCAAGTCTCATAGTAAGTGATATTCTCTTCTTCTCTAAATCAACTGCCAACACCTTTACATCCACCACATCACCTATAGACACTGCTTCAAGTGGATGCTTTATATACTTATCTGCAATCTGTGATATATGTACAAGTCCATCTTGGTGCACACCTATATCTACAAATACACCAAAGTCAGTACAGTTTCTCACAGTTCCTTTTAATTCCATTCCCTCTACAAGATCTTCCATAGACAATACATCAGACCTAAGTATAGGTTTTGGTGCATCATCTCTTGGGTCACGACCTGGCTTTTCTAATTCATTCACTATATCTTTTAAAGTTTCTACACCGATTTTCAAATCCTTTGCAATCTTGTCATAGTCAACTATCATTTTAGAAATACCTGCAAAGTTTCCATCCTTCAAATCTTTTTTTGTAAAGTTCAAAGTCTTTAATAATTTATTTGTAGCTTCATAAGACTCTGGATGCACTCCAGTTCTATCAAGTGGCTCATCACCACCAGTGATACGAAGGAAGCCTGCACACTGCTCAAATGCCTTAGTGCCAAGTTTGTCAACTTTCAAAAGTTCATTTCTATTTGTAAACTTTCCTTCCTTCTCTCTATAATTAACAATTGATTTTGCAAGAGTCTTGTTTATGCCTGACACATATGATAAGAGTGAATATGATGCTGTATTTAGATCAACTCCAACTTTGTTAACGCAATCCTCTACTACACCACCCAAGGTCATAGAAAGTTTCTTTTGATTCATATCGTGTTGATATTGACCTACACCTATACTCTTAGGATCTATTTTTACAAGTTCTGCAAGTGGGTCTTGAAGTCGTCTTGCTATAGATGCTGCCGAACGCTGTCCCACATCAAACTTAGGAAACTCTTCTGTGGCAAGTTCACTTGCACTATACACTGAAGCACCTGCTTCATTTACTATAACATATTTTACTTTAGTAAGTTTAGCCTTCTTTAAGAAATCAACTATGAAAAGTTCTGACTCTCTTGAAGCTGTACCATTTCCCACAGAAATAATATCTACATCATATTCATCTATAAGTTTTTTTAATGTCTTCCTTGCAGCCTCCTGTCTCTCCTCTGTAGTTGGCTCAGTAGGATATATGACAGTGGTATCAAGTACCTTGCCCGTAGCATCACATACTGCAAGTTTGCAACCAGTCCTAAATGCAGGGTCCCAACCAAGTACAGTTTTCCCTTCAATAGGTGCTTGCATAAGTATCTGAGTAAGATTTTTTGAAAATACATCCATAGAAGTATCTTCTGCTTTTTCAGTCAATATATTTCTAACCTCATTTTCAATTGAAGGCCAGATAAGTCTATCAAATGAATCTTCTATAGCCCTCTCTAAGTATTCAGTGGTGTACTCATTCTCTTCTTTTATAATTTGATCTTTCAAATATTTTATTGCATCATCACGAATTATTATTATAGAAACTTTTAAAACTTTTTCTGTCTCTCCGCGGTTGATAGCAAGTATCCTATGAGCAGGCATTTTAGCAACTGTCTCACTATAGTTATAGTATTGTTCGTAATTTGTCTTAGCCTCTATATCTTTTGCCTCTGACCTTAATACACCAGTATTGACTGTAAACTCTCTAATCCAAGTTCTATAATCAGCCACATCTGAAATCATCTCGGCAATTATATCAAGCGCACCTTGAATAGCATCTTCTATAGTCTCCACACCTTTTTTCTTATCTATATATTTTTTCGCAGTAGTTTCAATTTTTTGTTTAGCCTTTTGTTCCCATATTATAAGTGCCAAAGGTTCCAAACCCTTTTCTTTAGCAACGCTTGCTCTTGTTTTTTTCTTAGGCTTATAAGGTCTATATATATCTTCAAGAGAAACCATAGTCATGGCATCTTCTATTTGTTTCTTTAATTCTTTGGTGAGTTTGCCCTGCTCTTTTATAGAATCTAAAATGGTCGCTTTTCTCTCATCAAGTTCTCTTAAGTATATTAGTCTCTCGTATAGAGTTCTAAGTTGCTCATCATTAAGATTTCCAGTCACTTCTTTTCTATAACGAGAAATGAAGGGCACTGTACACCCTTCATCCAATAAGCCTATAGCGGCTTCGACTTGATTCTCTCTTACAGAAATTTCATCTGCTATAACTTTACTAATATTCATTACATTCCCTCTACATCACTTATGACTTATACTAATCACTATAGAGCCACAACATAAGCATAAGAAAATGCTTCGGTTCTATGTATAGGTTACTCACCGGCATTTTAATTGCTTATGTTGTGGCGTAATTAGTAATTAATATAATTAGCACCCCCATAAGGATTCGAACCTTAAGATGACGGAGTCAGAGACCGTTGCCTTACCATTTGGCTATAGGGGTTTAAAAACAACCTATTATACTACTTTTATAATGTTTTTTCAATAAAAAAGCCATCAATAAATGACGGCTAAAAAATGAGACACGGGGGAATCGAACCCCCGACAACTTGATTAAAAGTCAAGTGCTCTACCGACTGAGCTAGTGTCTCGTGCAGGGCTAGGTGGATTCGAACCACCGACTGCAAGAGTCAAAGTCTTGTGCCTTACCGCTTGGCGATAGCCCTATATCATATCTATTGGGCAAAAAAATCGGGTGGATAATGGGATTTGAACCCACGACCTCCAGATCCACAATCTGGCGCTCTAACCAACTGCGCTACACCCACCAAATCCACG
>OMRR01000166.1 GCA_900313535.1 uncultured Eubacteriales bacterium | reverse complement strand
TGGGTTCATAAACATTCGCCCCTATAATTTATCAATAAAAGCTATTGACTACGGCCTTTTCCTACAACGGGCTCCTAAAGTTCGCCCCTACATTTTGTCCTACGCCCTCTATACTTTAGGAGGCTTTTTCCCCACTCCCCAGGACCAACTTCCTTACAATTTGAAAAGATAGGGGGTCAGTATAGGGGGTGCGTGGACATATTTCTGACATATTTTAGACATAATTCTATCAACACATTAGCACAAAAAAAGAGGCTATACGCCTCTTTCATCATACTGCACTTTTAATGAGATCCATTAATACAATTTACTTTCCAAAACTACCTTTTTGATTTTTTCAACAATTGAATATCCTTCATCCTTTGATAACTCATAAAATTTTGCGGTATCAATTAAAATATCCGTATTTAAACTTGAATCATTTTCATCAATAAGCAAATGCAAATACTTACCATCTTTATTATAATTTACATCATAAAGTGGCGATAATGCCCATTTACCATCTTTTAATATGAAACCATGATTTCTTAAATGATCATCAGTATTTTTCACTAAAATGTTAAACGCGACCCTTTTAAACAGTTCTAATAAATTCTCTTTAACATCTGTACCAAATGAACGAATAAATGACGCTAATTCTAGATAACTCGTCTCATCGTCTCCATCATTTTTACCAAGCAAGGTCATAGCTGATTCAAAATGAATTCTTCTATTCTTTTCTCTATCAAATCGCTTTACTAAAAACGTAGATCCATATTTTGAAAATGAATAAAGCTTGCTGTCAACAACATTTAAGCCACAAGCCTTAGCCAAATCATATACTTTCTTTTCTAATTTACCCACATCATATTCATCATTTTTTGATGGGAACTTCGCTATATAAATATTTCCATTTTCATCTACCACATTTGCTTTAGGCCGTGCACCACCAAGGCTACTACCTGGGATCAGTAATATATCGTACTTTTCTTTTATGTCTTCATTTTCAAATGCAATAGATGCATTTTCCAATTCTCTGATTCGAGCTAGTGGTGGGATTTCTATACTACTATTATCAACAAACTCGCCATCAATATCTTTTTTAAATCTTATAGCACCCATTCGCGTAAAATCAGATACTCCTAACAAATAGTCACTATCATACAAATTCTTCGGAGTTCTATTTTCAAGCTTTGCAATTTCATTTTCCTTTCTTTTTATCAAAAGTCTCCCCCACCTATCTGGAGCACTATCCAAAAAGATTCCAAAAGAACTATTTACTTGATTGTTTGTTTTCCACTGCCTTCCAGAATAAAATTTAATTTCCGGATCAATATATATATTATTACTTTTATTATCTAAATATTTTTCATTGTATTCAAATGAATATATTTCCTTACCTCTTAAATTCTCTATATACAGTTTCCCCATCAAAATGTCATCTCTGTTTTTATTAAAGTAAACGTATATTATTTTATCATTTTGCATTTCTAGTTCTCCTCTTTAGCTTCAAGTCTTGCAAAGTCCTTCCCAATTCATCATCTTTTGCAATCAAAAGTAAATCCTTATCCATGCCATTTAAAGCATGAAGGACTGCGGCATAGATACCTAACGCAACATTTGGTGATCCCTTTTCCACCTGCCAAAGCGTTGCACGACTTATTCCTGCCCTTTCAGATACCAATTTTACAGTCAGATCCCTTCTAAGTCTCGCAAATTGTATCTGCTCGCCCAAAATACTAAGTATTTTCGCAGTATCAGGCATTATAATTACTGATTTTTTAGCCATTTTGACACCATTTCTCTATAATTTAAATATTTGTATATAATTTTAAACTATATTTGTAATATTGTCAAGTTTTATAAACTAATTCTAATCTAGCTATTAATACTTATTATGTATATGTTAAGGACCAACTTCCTTACAAGTTAAAAAGATAGGGGGTCAGCATATGGGGTGCGATTTATTGACAAAATCGTACGATTTTTATATAATAATTGTACAAAAGGAGGTAATATGACAATAACGGCAACAGAATTAAAATATAACCTAGGAAAATATCTAAGACTTGTAGATACTGAAGATATTTCTATCAAAAAAAATGGAAAGTTAATTGCAATAATGTCTAATCCAAATAAAGATAGGATTAGTATAATGCAAAGTTTAAAAGGGATTCTCCCAAATGACACAAATGAAAATGAAATTAAATCTGAAAGGTTGCTAAAAAAATGAGAATATATTTAGATACTTGCGTTATAATAGATTATCTTGCGAATAGAACACCATTTTCAAATGATGCAGAAGAAATATTTTCTTTACTTGCAAATAATAAAATATTAGCATACATTTCCGCATCATCTTTAACGGATTTACACTATATATTAAAAAGACATTTTCACGATGAAATGGCAACTAGAAAGTCAATGATAAAGATTTTAACTTTTATAGAAATACTTGACACGCTTGCCTACAATATTAAAACTATTTTCGACTCTCCAATTAATGATTTTGAAGATGCATTAATTGAAGAAATCTCATATCAAACAAAATTATCATACATAGTAACGCACAATACAAAAGATTTCAAAAATTCAAGAGTTGAGGTTGTTACACCCAAAAAATTACTAACAATTATTCACAATAGTTAAGTCGCCTCTATTCTTACTGCGTCCACATACGCTCTTGAAATTAGATCAATGAACTCTATGAAATCTATATTCTTTAAGTCTTTAAATGCCATGTCTGGCTTTGGTATACCGTGATCATCAGTTAGATTTGATATAAGTGACAACATATTGTCTATTGTATTGCCTCGCATGAACTCTCCAAGAGTATTAAGCTGTACTTTTAACTCAAATCTCTTTGAATCTATCTTTGAATACTTAGTTATATTGGACAATTCATTTAAAGTATAAATCTCCTT
Organism: uncultured Eubacteriales bacterium; assembly: GCA_900313535.1. Classification (GTDB taxonomy): domain Bacteria; phylum Bacillota; class Clostridia; order Lachnospirales; family Lachnospiraceae; genus UBA3633. The sequence goes on along the minus strand of OMRR01000166.1, from coordinate 1,240 downwards.
TTCTCTGCTACCAAGTATCCTTCCGTTATTTGTAAGTGTTACTGGGTTGACAACATTATCAAACATGCATGAACTAATAAGATTTCCCTTATCTGTAGTTATCAAACAATAGTTAGATACGAAATTAACTTTCCCATTGTTCTCTTCTGTAGAGTCAACTATATCTCTCTTCTTTAAAACTTTATTTACAGATAGTCCAAGAGTATCTCCATTATTTGCACCTATATACCTTGCATTATCTATAGCATTTTCAAGTGCGTACACAAGTGGAGCATATCCTTTTTTGCCAATAAATCTATTTTTTATATCTTCATAATGTCTATACGTGAGAACTTGTTTTTCAAAATCAAACATATCTACATAATTTCCATCGTTGATCAAACCATTAAAACCTGGCTTTGACTTATCCGATGCAAATACATATGCCTTAGCACCACCAGTAGGTATCTTACCAAATCTATCAAAACTAATATTGCTAATAATGTGATCAAATCTCACTTGCTCTATACGATTGTATTGGTTTAAAACCACTGCACATATATATTCATTAGTTACAAGATTTCCATTGCGATTATAATCTGCATCTTGAAATGTATTTAACACATACGCACCAAGCCCTGACTTAAATCCTTCTTGATTAACTACAGTCCTCTCAACTCTACTTGCTATATTAGGATCAGTTAATGATAGCTTTTCACTCTTTCCATCATCCTCATATCTTGCTGTATCGTACAATAAAGAATCTATTATTTTCTTATAAGTATTTGAAGTATCAGTTGCTCCAGTCACAGTATCTATCTCATCCGCACTTTGCTTATCAAGTGAGTTATCAATTAATTTTTGCAATGCTTGTATAGCCACATCACTATCTGAATGTTCGGTAACTACAACCTCTTTTATAGTACTTGAATTATCAACCTTGATTTTTAAGCCTATAGCGCCCTTCTCTCCCACTGCACGTCCAGTAAGGTATTCGCCTTGATTTGACACGCTCATTTGCTCATTAACAAGATTATATATATTGCTGGCAAATGAAATAAACAGCGTTGAAACTGCTACAAATACCGCTAATACTATAATATCAAACTTCTTCATTAATATTCTCCTAGAACATATTTATGATTTCTTGACTTTTTTATCGTCCTATGCTATTATATATAGGCTCTCGGGGTGTAGCTCAGTTTGGCTAGAGCACCTGGTTTGGGACCAGGGGGTCGCAAGTTCGAGTCCTGTCACCCCG
>OMRR01000168.1 GCA_900313535.1 uncultured Eubacteriales bacterium | reverse complement strand
TCCTTAAGTCCTGTTATATAACTACACTCTCTTCTTGTATCATAAGTACTTTGGTCAGATGAGTAAATCATAACTCCACCATCATTAAGCGGAAGAGCAACTGCACATTCAGGTTCTAAGAATGCATGCTCAGTATAAGGTAATTTATAAGTCTTAGTAACTTTATACTTTGCATTCTTAATTGCAGTATCAGGATCACCTCTCTTAATATGCTTCTCAACTAAAATATTTGTTTGAGGATTTTCTTCTTCATGAACTATAGGTGCTCCTTCTTTCATCGCTTCATATCTATCAAATACTGCAGGTAAAACTTCATACTCAATCTTTACAAGTGCTTTTGCTTTTTCAACTGTCTCTTTATCTTTTGCATATACTGCAACTATAGCATCGCCAAGTGAATGAGTGATGTCACCAATATCAATAAGTGCAAACCAATCTTTCTTTAAGTGGCCTGTCATTTTACCTGGCAAATCTTTTGCAGTAATAATTCCTACAACACCATCAAGTTTTTTTGCTTCTTCTATATCTATACATTTTACTCTTGCTCTTGGGTAAGCCGCACGGACACATGAACCATAAATCATATTGTCAAGGTAAATGTCATCAGCATATTTAGCCGTTCCCATAGTCTTATCTATAGCATCTACCCTTATGTCACTATCACCAAGATTCATTACCTTATTTTCAAATTTTACTTCTGTATTTTCCCTAAATATCTTTGCAGCGAGCATTATGGCATCAATAATCTTTTTGTAACCAGTACATCTACAATAATTGTTTTTAATCGCATCTGCACATTCAATACGAGTAGGATTATTATTTTTGTCTATAAGCGCCTTCGCACAGATAACCATACCAGGAATACAGAAGCCGCATTGTACAGCTTGTGCTTTTCCAAATGCATACTTAAACACATCCTTTTCTCTATCACTTAAACCTTCAACAGTTAATATGTGCTTCCCTTCCATTCGTTTTGCAGTTTGCACGCATATTTTAGTAGGTGCACCATCTGCAAGCACAGTGCAGGCGCCACAAGCTCCTTCTGCACATCCATCCTTTACTGACAATAATTTTAGTTCATCACGAAGGAAGCCCATGACCTTCTTCTCATCAGCTAATTCATATTCTTTTCCATTTACAAAAAATTTTGCCATAATCCACCCACTTTTGGCTCATAAAATATGCCATTCAATAGTTAAAATTCTTTTACTATTACTCTAATTATTAGTATGCCCTGCTGGAAATATGAGTGCACATATTATATATGCAATTACACCTGTTCCATACATAAATGCAGCAATTGCCCATATCACACGAACTATAGTTGGATCAATATCAAATTGATCTGCTATTCCAGCACACACTCCACATATCATTTTGTTGTTTGTTGATTTTACAATTTTCTTTGACATAATCTTCTCCTACAAATAATATCTCTCGAATTTGTTTAAAATATCATGTATTCATGCTTATCTTTAATTGTATCTATCACTTCCGCAAGTTTGCCAAGCTTTGCATCGCTAGTTCCAAGTTTGTAATCTATATTATTGCCATTGATCCTTACTACTGCTTCATTATCATTTTTAAAGTAGAAACCATCATTAGTTGAATCTTTCATTGCTTTTTCATCAAAGAATAAGGTGAATTTGTCTTTATATGGCTTGCTCACATATGGACAGAAAATTTCACAGTTACCACATTCATTACACATACTATCTACATGCACTACTTGGTGGCTACCATCTTTTAATATAATGTGAACATTTGCACGGTTTGGGCAAACTTCATTACAAGTTTCACAGACTTTATTACAATGTAAGCACCGACCGGCGTCATTTGCAGTTGGGTTCGCTGAGCTCTCCCCTACATTTCCATAGCAACACATAGCTGTGCGCTCTTTTAATATTGCTCTCTCTTTATAAATATCTTCAATGCTTTCATTTGGCAACTCATTTCCAGCAAATGCTTTGCCACTGATAGCTACACTTACAAGTTTTGCATTTGCAATTGCTTTAACTATGATAGAAGCACCCATAGCACCATCACCTATAGCATATACTCCTTTAATATTTGTCTCAAGAAGTGCACTAAGTTT
>OMRR01000169.1 GCA_900313535.1 uncultured Eubacteriales bacterium | reverse complement strand
AGGTCTTTGTCAAAATATCTTCTTGCCGCTACTTTCACCCCAAGAGTATTGGCACCAAGATTTATGACATTTAAATAATCTGTGATGATTTGCTCTTTTATTTCTTTCTTTGACATCTCAGCCTGAGTTTCATACTGAAGGGCTATATATTGTTCTTGAAGTTTTCTAACATACTTCTCAAATCCTTTTTCATGGAGCGCTGAATCAAATACAGCATTCTTTACCAACTGCTGAGTAATTGTTGACCCTCCACCACGGCTTGTATCCGATTTGATAACTCCATAGATTGCTCTACCTATTGATTTTAAATCAACTCCAGAATGTTCCCAAAACCTTTCATCTTCTATCGCCACAAATGCATTTACAAGATTTTCTGGTATATCTTTATACTTTACAGACTCTCTATTTGAACCTTCTTTCACTAGTGTATCCATAAGATTACCATTTCGATCCACTATTCGCGTAGCAAAAGCAGTAGGTCCAAAGTGGAAACTTGTAAGAGGTGGCGTACTATCCAGTATCCCTTTTATCATGCCAAGCCCAAGAAACATAGAGAGTAATCCAAGTCCAATTAAGGCAACTAAAACCTTCCTCAAAATATGAAGTTTCTTTTTTCTTCTTCTCTTCTTACCTTGAGTCATTTTTTTCTCGTCCATATCTCTTCCCATAAACTTTCTTTTAGGAAGTTTTATAGACTTTATACTGCCCAGTTTTTTAAGAGTATATTCCATTAGTATCCTCTCGCTTCTCGGCTTCTTCTAGCATAATTTGATTGTGGATGCTGTGCTATTATCTTGTCAAATATCTCATTTGCCTCTTTATATCTCTCAAGATTTTGATAGAGACGAGCAAGTAAAAACATAGTTTCTGGGTCCTCAGGGTTTATGCTTAATGATAACTGATAATATGATATTGCAGCTGTCTTATTGCCACCATTCCAACTCTCAGTACCAAGCTCGCAGAGCCTTTTAGCTCCTATCCCTTCTATTCTTGATCTCGCCTGATTAAGCAAAGTGACTAGCGATTCATCTGTAATTGCATCTTTATCAAGTTCCACATAATTCTTTGCAGCACGGCTAATATATCCGTTATCAAAGTCATTTATGATACTATTTAAAGTTTCGTATTGAGAAGTAAATAATTTATTTTGTTCCTCATATGCTTTTAGCTTTACACTAGCATCTTCATAATCTGTCTTTAATTGATTATTTTCAATTGTGATATCTCTTATAATCTTATTTTGGTCATTTACAAGTTCTGCATATCTTATAACTTGATTCTCACTTGCAAGAGAATCGCTGCTTTTTGCATTTGGTAATATTAGTAACGCATGAGATAAAGCACCTATGATTATGCCAATAAGAATAAATATAACTTTTTGATTCTCTGAAAGCTTTATATACTGTCTTGGAAGTATAGCATCATCTGACTCAAGTTTTTTAAAAGAATATATTTTACTGATTTTCTTTTCTTTAACTTCGCTTTTTTTTGTGTTCTTCAAAACATAGTCCATATGTTCATTTATGAACTTATTACCTGTATCTATTTTTTGACATCTAAGCAAATATGACCCAGCTTTTATATGATCCTTTATCTGTAAAAATAGAATAGATAAAAGATACATGGCTTTCACATTGTGTGGATTTAAAATAACCGCCTTATTTAGCTTAATCATCGCCAGGTCATTTCTGTCAAACCTAATATCATCAATTGCCTGATTATATATTTTTACACTTTCAAATAATTTACTCGTCTCGTCATCATTTTGTACTTTCTTTAAAAATTCATTGGCTGGATTCAATTCATTTTTAAACAAATCTCTACTTACAAGCCACTGCACTATAGCTTCTGTAACTGCCCCCTCTTCATAAAAAATAAGTCCTAGAAGATTTCGTGCATTTGTATTTTTAGAATTAAAAGAAAGAGACTTCTTCAAAAGTAAAGTAGCCCCAAAAAGATCTCTTTCAACTGCTCTATCAATTGCCAAATTGTAAAATCTGTTGGAGATCTGTCTAAACTCTCTCTCATAAACTGATGCCATATCTTTTTAACTCATTTTTGTATTTGTAGCTTGCTTAAACATATTTAGCATTATATCATCCATGTCAGTAATATCCATCTTAGCTAATGCATCATCAATTTGGTCAGGTTCTAGACTTTTTTCAAACTT
>OMRR01000170.1 GCA_900313535.1 uncultured Eubacteriales bacterium | reverse complement strand
TACACAGGTTGTATCTGGAGAGTCAGGTGCAGTAACTACTGGAGTACTTGCATCAATTATGACTGATGAAAAGTATGCTGACTTAAAGAAAGAGTTGAAACTTGATTCTAATTCTAAAGTTCTTCTTTTCTCAACTGAAGGTAATACCGACCCAGAACGCTACGAGAATATCGTATGGGGCGGGAAGGATAGATAGTAGTATAGTTTAGTATTTTTGTTATAAATGTAGTTTACGACCTATTTTCGGAGTGACTTGTAAACTACATGTAAGAATAAATAATAAATGAATAAAATTGGAGGGGAATAAAATGGCAAAATTAACAAGTGAGCAGTTAGCTCAAATTAAGGAAAAGGCAGAAGGCTACAAAAAGGATATGGTAGCTTTCTTAAGAAACATTGTAAAGTATCCTGGTGAATCTTGTGGTGAGAAAGAGCACATACAAGTAATAGAAAATGAAATGAAAAAAGTTGGTTTTGATGAAGTAGTAGTAGACAAGATGGGAAATGTCTATGGCTTCATGGGAAAAGGCAACAGAATTTTTGCATTTGATGCTCACATTGATACTGTTGGTATCGGAAATCGTGACAACTGGAAATTTGACCCATATGAGGGATTTGAAGATGATAACCAAGTAGGAGGCCGCGGAGTTTCAGATCAACTTGGTGGTATCGTTTCATCAGTTTATGGAGCAAAGATAATGAAAGACATGAATTTGATTCCTGCTGATGTGAAGATAATGGTAGTAGGAACTGTTCAAGAAGAGGACTGTGATGGACTTTGCTGGCAATATATTATAAAAGAAGATAAGATTGTTCCAGAGTTTGTAGTATCAACTGAACCAACTGATGGTGGTATATATAGAGGTCATCGTGGCCGTATGGAAATAAGAGTTGACGTAAAGGGAATTTCTTGTCACGGATCTGCACCAGAGAGAGGCGACAATGCTATATATAAGATGGCTGATATATTAACTGAGGTTCGTGCATTAAATGAAAATGACACAAGTGGTGAGATTAAAGGTCTTGTAAAAATGCTTGACCCTAAGTTCAATAAAGATGCAGAGGCAGCTAACTTCCTTGGCAAAGGAACTATAACTGTATCACAAATTGGTTATACTTCACCAAGTCGTTGCGCAGTTGCTGATAGTTGTTGGGTATCTCTTGATAGAAGAATGACTGCAGGAGAGACATTTGAATCTTGCTTACAAGAAATTAGAGATTTACCAGCTTGCAAAAAATATGCAAAGGATGTTGTAGTATCTATGTATAACTATGATTCAGCATCTTATACTGGACTTGTATATCCAATCGAATGTTATTTCCCAACTTGGTGGTTAGATCCAAAGCACCCACTTTGTGAATCAATGGTGGAGACATATAAGAGTTTATTTGGAACTGATAAGAGAATTGGTGCTAAAGATACAATTGAGATGAGAGAGAAGAGACCACTTCTTGATAAGTGGACATTCTCTACAAATGGTGTAACTATCAAAGGAAGAAATGGTGTTGATTGCATAGGATTTGGTCCAGGAGCAGAGGCCGAGGCCCATGCACCAAACGAAATTACTTGGAAACAAGATTTAGTAACTTGTGCTGCAATGTATGCCGCACTTCCAATTACTCATGCTGAAAATGTAAAAAAATAATTCTAAGGGGCGATGCGAAGTCGTAGGGGCGAACTTTAGGAGCCCTTTGTAGGGGCGACGCATTGCGAGCCAGTAAATAAAATTAAAGGAGAACATTATTATGGATTTCAACAAAGCAATTGAAGGATTAAGTAAATTAAATTTTAAGAACATGTATGATGGAGATTTTTTCCTTACATGGGATAAAACTGATGACGAGATTAAGGCTGTATGGGAAGTGGCAGATGCGCTTCGTGCCTTAAGAGAGAGAAATATTTCTACAAAAGTTTTTGATTCTGGACTTGGCATATCTTTATTTAGAGATAATTCTACAAGAACAAGATTTTCATTTGCATCAGCTTGTAATCTTTTAGGACTTGAGGGTCAAGAGCTTGATGAAGGAAAATCACAAATCGCTCATGGCGAGACAGTTAGAGAAACAGC
>OMRR01000171.1 GCA_900313535.1 uncultured Eubacteriales bacterium | reverse complement strand
GATTATAGTATTTTTCAATATGGTACAGATTTTGCAAATAATATATATTGCCTAAGTGATAAGGCAACTCCTGTAGCAGAGCCTTCAATATCAACTTGGACTGCAGATAATATGACATGGCTAGCAGATTATTTCAATAATCTTGGGAAAAGAAAACAAACAAATAAGTTTAATGATTTAAAACTCACATATACTAATATCAAACAAAATACTGAGTCAAAAGATCCATCGACATTTTCAAATGAGTATATAACAAATATTGCTGGAGAAAATGTATTTATAGGTGGAGGAGCACCACTTGTATACACTCAAGATGATGGTCAAGAAGTAAAAGTCAAATTGAAATTCTCTTCTACAGGTGCTTCAAGTGACACAGTACATTATTGTGTTACTGATAAACAGTTTGCAAAGGGACAAGCAGCAACTGGAGCGACTGTATTTAAAGAAGGTGATGTACAGGTTGGCACCGAGGTTGAAATTAATATTTCTTCTACTAATAAACAAATATATTGGATAAATATGTATAGTAATACTGCAGGTGCTGATTGCACTATATCTGATATGACTATGACTTATAAATAATTTATATTATATATTAAGAGTCACATATTAATTATGAAGGTGTAAAATGAGATCAAAAGTAACAAAAAAAATAATTGCTATTATATTTACATTATTGCTATGTATTAATAGTTTTGCTGCGGTTGTATCAGATAATGATGGCTCTGCTTTTATTACGAAAGCGGAGTTTGATAGTCTTAAAAACAACTTTCAATCACAACTTGATCAGTTTAATGCAAATATTGACAACAAGATAGACACTGCAATAGCAAGTTATCTTGCTGGTATAACTATCAAAAAAGATCCTTTAAATTTATGGGATCAGGTAGTTAGTGGCAATGGTGGTCCAATGTGGTTTTTGAATACCTTACCTGGTCTTGGCAATAATACTATAACACCACAAAAGAAAGTTACATTAAGAAGGCAAATGGCTGCACACGGAGTGTGGAAGTTTAAAGAGTCGTGGAAATTCCATTCAAAGGATGCGTCTTCCCATAGAAATGGTGTAGGAGCGATTGGATTATACTCAGTTGCGGGAGAGAATTCTGATGGCATAACACTTTCATCTCAATGGAGACTATATCAAACGAGACTTGAATATAATACGAAGGATAATCCGGCGTGGCCGATGTCTTTCCGTGATTATGATATTCCTGAAATCAATCATACTCCATCAGGGGGTAATTGGGCAACATGGTGGAATTCAGCAGGTTATAACAATGGAGTTGTAAATAGTTTAAAGACAGACATAAGTGCATCGAAGATTGTTATATCATCGGGAAGTGGCAATGTATGGGTATATCATACAGAACCAACAGGTAGACATGAATTGAGAGAATATGCAACTGACTTTTTCCCTACAGTTACTATAACAGCATATTTACATAATTACATGGATTTTAGAATTATTGCTGGAAATAATACTGACACATCTCATGCGGATCAAAACTATGCTAAATTTCATAAATGGTATTGTGAGGATAATGGAAAGGCATATACTACAACAACAAAGCAAACCTATACTTTAAACTTGCCTACATCTTGGGGAAATGAAATCACTGCAAGCAAAGCAGATAAATCAATACCTGCCGATAATAGTACAACTGACAATGAGTATTGGTATAATCTAACTTTATCACAAATTAAGACTACCGATAATGAAGAGTATAATACTTTTCAATTTGGTTTAAATTCTGATGCAGATATATATTGTATCAATGACAATAAGTTTGTAACATTTGATCCGACTAATTATGACAATATAGAGATTAAAGACTTATCTTGGGAAGACAGTTATTATTGTAATACAGGAAGAGAAACTCAAAAAAATAAAATGAATGATATAGAGTTAAAGTGGAACGAAGTTAGTTTCAATCCGGAAAATCATAAAATATATGACTTTTCAAATTCTTTACTTACTACAGTTGCTGGAGATACAGTGTATAATGGTGGAGGTGTGCCTATAGTTAAAGCACTTACTGATTGTGATGCTAAAATTAAACTTAAATTTAAAACTAATGATGCTATTGGAAATATATATTATCAAATCAGTGATAAACAATTTTTGGGCGGAGCATTTGATTCTACTGCAAAGATAAAAGAAAGTGGCATGGTCGCTAATGACGTAGAGGTGCAACTTGAAAAGCCATTAGAAAAGGATAACATTATATGGGTTAATTGTTATGCAAGCGATAGTGGGAAGTTGTCAACTATTGATTCATTAACTATAATTAGCTAGAGGTTAGAATATGAATAAATTGATGAGAAAAATATTTGCTTTATTAGTAATTATTTGCATTTTAAGTGGACATGTAATTGTGAATGCAGCTATTGTTTCAGATAATGATGGATCAACTTTTGTTACTAAATTCGAATTTGATACATTGAAAAATGATTTTGCTAATCAGATTGATAACTATAGTTCAAGTATAGATGGAAAAATTGATGGTGCGATATCAGCATATTTAGCTGGTGTTACGCTTGCTCAACCGCCGGAGAATTACTGGGATAAATTAACTACTTCGCTTGGTGGGAATCCAATGATATTTAAGAATAAATTTAATGAGATTGATGTTACTGCAATTTTTCCAGAGGTCAACATATCAATTGTACGAGATTTATGTGCAAAAGGTGAGTGGGGTATAACTTGTGGGCGTCGTTTTTTTGATGGCAGCTGGGGTAATGGTACAACTGACAATACTACTTATGACTCAGTATGGCTTTTGGGTGTTGGTGGTACAAATGCAGGTGATTATGTTGAAACTTATATTCAAAGACGTTTAACTATGCTTAGAGCACCGGATACTGATCATACTGATACATTGAATCAATATGAGACAGATTTAACGGAAAAAAGTATCAACTGGTCAGAAGCAGTAGCATATTGTTCTTTTACAAATAAGAAAGATATTCAAGCATCTGTAACAAATAATGTGGCAGGAGCGGGGAAAGCATTTATATATCATAGAAATGCAAATGGAAATTTGTATTTAAAAGAGTTTGCTAGTAGTGTGTATCCAGTAATGGATATTGATGTGTGGAGACATGATTATAAAGACTTCTCTTTTAATAATACAACTACAGGTCAAAATAACTATAATGCATGGTACAGAAATGATAATGGAAAAGCTATAACTGATGCAACTATTAATGTAACTGCTACACCAAGAGAGGCATATGGTGCCTACGAGGAAGGAACAAAGTATGATGGTTATTCAACCACAAGTGGTACATATATATCAACAAATATAATACAATTAAAAGCCACGGATGGCAATGACTATAGTTTATATCAGTATGGAACAGATTTAAACAATCAAATTTATTGTTTAAGAGATAATGCAAGGATAGAAAAAGAAACTTCAACATCTAGTTATACTGCATCTGGCCTTACGTGGATAGCCGATTACTTTAATAATTATGGGAAAAGAAAGCAAACTAATAATTTTAACAACTTAAAATTAACTTATACAAAAATCAAGCAAAATATAGAACAATTAGATCCAAGTGGTTTTGTAAATACTTATGCGACAAATGTAGCAGGGGAGACAGTTTATCTTGGTGGAGGAGCACCAATATTATACACACAAGATGGTGACCAAGATTTAAAGATTAAGATAAAGTTTTCATCTAATGGTACATCAACTGATACAGTGCATTATATCGTTTCAGACAAGCAATTTGTTAAAGGTGCAGTGGCTCCTGGAGCTGATGTGTATAAAGAGGATGATGTACAAGTGGGCACAGAAGTAGAAGTAAATCTAACGACTAAGAATAAACAAGTGTATTGGATAAACTTGTATAGTAATACTTCTGGAAAAGACGCGACTATATCTAGTCTTACATTCAGTGTATCATAATAACAAATTAATTAAGAAAACCGCGGGGTTATTATCAACCCCGCTTTTTTATGTCAATTGACATGTGGCACTATTGGATTTATAATATACTAGTTAATTAAGGAGCGAATTTATGATAAATAAAAAAAATATATTATTAATCGGAGTTTTATTTGCAGTTTCAGTATTATTTTCTTGTGTAAAGAATGATATTGGAGGTAGCAGTGGCAATATCGCAAATGAAGAAAAGAAGGTGGCGTTATCTCCATTAGCAAGTGACCCTTCGTTTGTCAATTCACTTCATTTTATTAGAAATCCTGAGACAAACAGTATGATGATTGTAAAGGGTGATGGTACAGTTGTATTAAAATCCATAGTATCAGTAAGTGAGGGCTTATCTCTAATTGATGATATAGACCCAAATACTACTAATTATATGTACAAGATTTATAATGGTGAAAAAATTGATAGGTCTACATATGATGGTGCAGATGGTGAGGAATATGACAGTATAGATGCATCTCGTAGAGTAGTGTATTATGATAAAAATGGTAAAGAAGTAGGTCTTGAGATAAAGGATCAACCAAGCTTTAGTACAAAGGATAAAATAATTTATTCTGATTATAGTGTTTCATATGAAGATAATCAGGTGAGAGTTTTTGATGTGAATACTAAGAAAATCACTACACCGGATTATGCTGCAATTGATTATATGAATGGTAAAATTATCATGTCTACTTATGAGTACTCAAAAGATTTTGACAATGATGAAGTTGCTATCTGCGACGAAGATTTTAATGTTATAAAGAAAATTGAAGGTTATACATTAAATGGAGTTTATAGAAAGAATAATTATCAAGTAGCGACATTAAAGAAAAGAATTAAAAAAGGCAAAGATGGTGATTATGACACAAAGATGAATTATATTGATAAGGACTTTAACCTTGTTTTTGATGAAGATATAGATAATTGGTTAGAGTTTAAAAAGTATCCAATTGTTACTGTAGTAAAAGGAGATAAGGAGTTTGACTTTAATTTTGAAACTAGAGAAAAAGTTAGCGAAGATAGGATTCATGTCGAGAGAGAGGTAGAGTGGCAAGTAATTCAAAATGAAAAAGAAAAGTATGAGAAAGAAAAAGCAAAGATCAAAAAGAAACATAAAGAATATCAATATGTAAACCCATTACTTCTAAAGGGAAAGGTGTGGTATGTGGCATATAAGGAGTATGGAACTGGCATGTTTGAAAACACACCTTGCGATATATATAATGATAAGCTTGAAAAAGTTCTTGAGATTGATGATTTGACCAATACTTTTGAAACGTATGGATATATTTTTGCAAATCATGATACTATATATGATAGTGACATGAAAGTTGCACTAAAGTTTGATGAGAAGTGCAATATGGAATCTGCTGAAAAGTTTGACAAGAAATTTTTGACCAATAGGATGGATATGGAATATCATGAAAGAAAGAATTTTACTTTATTTGATGCTGATTTGAATGTAGTACATGACAACTTATCGTCTATAGATTTATATACATATGATGAGTATATTGCACTTAGTGATAAGAATGGTACAGAAATTTTAGATAAAGACTTAAATGTAGTAAAGACTTTAGATAGAAGCATTAGCATAAAGGGTTGGAATGAAGATGAAATCCCATATAAGATATTTATAGATATGAATACCAATAGGATGGGAATAATTGATTCTAATTTCAATATAGTTGTTGACAACATAAAGAAAATTGAGTTTTTAAAAGAAAAATATTTTACATGTGTAAATGGTTTCAACTATGGACTTATGGATTATAGTGGCTTACCTATACTTTCATTCTCAATTTTTGATACTATGAGTGAGGATGCTAGGGAAGAGGATTTTGCAGGTAAGTTTGTAGAGTAATACAGATTATAATTTACAATAAATATTTATGTTTTAGGAGAAATGAAATGAAAAGTTTTAAATTAACATTACTTGCTTTAGTTATACTTTTAACTGCAGCATGTTCAAACACTAAGACAGTTGCAGTGACAGAAACTCACATGGCAGAGAATTATCCAAGAGTTGATGGTTCTACTGCAAATATGCCTATGATGGCACAAATTAGATCAAGTTTCCTTTCAGAGGATTTGGTAGAATCAGAGAATAATACTGAGGTTACTACTACTGATTATGCGTGGAGAAATTTAATTAATGGAAATGCAGACTTACTTTTAGTTTATGAACCATCATCAGAGACAAAAAAGATTATTGATGAGAGCCCAGTTAAGTTGAAGGTTACACCTATAGGTGTAGATGCACTTGTGTTTATAGTAAATCAGAACAACAAAGTTAAAAATCTTACTACAGAGAATATAAGAGATATTTACACAGAAAAGATTACTAACTGGAAGGACTTAGGCGGTGAAGACCAAAAGATTGAGGCATACCAAAGAGTGCTTAATAGTGGAAGTCAGACATTGTTTTTAAATCTTGTTATGAAAGATGTAAAACCTGTAGATGCACCTGTAAAATATCGTATAGAAGGTATGGATGGGCTTATAGAGACACTTGCTTCATATAATGATGCTGGGAATTCAATAGGATATAGTGTATTCTATTATGCTAAAAAGATGTATGCTGTACCAGGACTTGAACTTATATCTGTAGATGGCATTACCCCAAGTGATGAGACTATAGGCAATGGCCAATATCCATTCTTAAATCAATACTATCTTGTTATTAGAGAGGATACACCTACTGATTCTGAGACAATGAAGCTTTATAATTACATCTTATCAGATAAGGGCAAGGAAGACATAAAGAAGGCTGGATATATACCAGTGAAAAAATAACGGAGTTTTGCTATAACTTATGATTATATAGCCTATAATACTTGAAATATTAGTGTTGCATAAAATTATATAATATGTTAATATTTATGCATAATAAATAAAGGGTAAACCAATGTATAATAGAAACAGTGTAAACTCAATATTGCTCGTGATTAGCCTTTTACTAGGTCTCATTTTTGTTGTGAGTTTATAACTGTTATGTCAAAACTATTAATAAGTATTTATAAATAGCGATCAGACTAACAGTCCGGTCGCTTTTTTTAATCGTAGGAGAAAATTAGTTATGAAAAATGCGAGTAAGTATAAGAAACAGTATTTCGAAGTTAAGAATGCTGAAAGAAAATGGGCAAAGAGAACTTCTATTGAGAAGCCTCCCATATGGTGTTCAGTAGATCTTCGAGATGGAAATCAAGCTTTGATAATACCAATGTCGCTTGATGAAAAATTAAAGTTTTTCAAACTTCTTGTTGATGTTGGATTTAAGGAGATAGAGGTTGGCTTCCCAGCTGCATCAGAAACTGAGTTTACTTTCCTTAGAACTTTGATTGAAAATAATTTGATACCGGATGATGTGACAGTTCAAGTATTAACTCAAAGTAGAGAGCATATTATTAAAAAAACTTTTGAAGCTCTTGATGGAATTAAAAATGGAAATGCGATAGTACATCTTTATAACTCAACTTCACTTGCACAAAGAGAACAGGTATTTAAAAAGAGTAAAGAAGAAATCATTAATATAGCAGTAGAAGGTGCTACACTTTTTAATGATATGTGTAAGGCACAAGGTGTGAATTATAGATATGAGTATTCGCCAGAAAGTTTCACTGGTACTGAGCCAGAGTTTGCACTTGAGATTTGCAATAAAGTTCTTGATATTTGGAAACCAACTCCAGATAGAAAAGTTATAATTAATCTTCCTGTGACAGTAGAACATTCAACTTCAAATGTCTATGCGGATCAAATTGAATTCATGAATGACAATCTTAAATATAGAGAAAATGTTTTAATTTCACTTCACCCACATAACGATAGAGGTACAGCGATTGCAGATGCAGAACTAGGTCTTCTTGCTGGTGGAGATAGAGTTGAAGGAACTCTTTTTGGAAATGGTGAAAGAACTGGTAATGTAGATATAGTTACACTTGCACTCAATATGTATTCGCAAGGTGTAGAACCAAACCTTGACTTTACAAACATACTTGATATTAAAAACTTGTATGAAGAAGTTACAAGAATGAAGGTCTATGATAGACAGCCATATAGTGGTAAACTTGTGTTTGCTGCATTTTCAGGTTCACATCAAGACGCTATCTCAAAAGGTATGAAGTGGAGAGAAGAGAAAAACCTCGCTGAGTGGACTGTACCATATTTGCCAATAGACCCAAGAGATTTAGGTCGTGAATATGAGACTGATGTTATAAGAATTAATTCGCAAAGTGGAAAGGGTGGAGTTTCATATATACTTGAAAATAACTATTCATACAAACTTCCAAAAAAGTTTAGTGAAGAGGTATCATACTTAGTAAAATCTGTATCTGATAAATCACATAATGAACTTTCACCAAAAGATATATTAAGCGTATTCACTGATAATTATGTAAATAAATTCAATAATCTTAAACTTAAGGAAATTGACTTTGATGAAGGCAGAGATGTTAATGTAAAAATGCAAGTCGAGTATGATGGAAAGATTTTAGATATAGAAGGAAAGGGTGAAGGAAAATTCGAGTCAGTAGTGCATGCACTTACAAATAATTTACCTAAAGTATCTGTAAGTGATTTGACTTACGACGAGCATGGTATAAGTAAAGGCGCAGATTCAAATGCAATTACATACCTTAGCTTTAAAGATAGCAATGGCAAGGAAGTGTGGGGAGTGGGTATTGATAAAGATATTCTCACTTCATCAATATATGCACTATTTTCGGCTATAAATAGATCGTTATAAAATATTAATAAAGAGGAATAATTATGGGAATGACACTTACTCAAAAATTACTTGCCAATGCTGCGGGCCTTAGTGAGGTAAAAGTTGGCGACCTTATCAATGCTAAAGTTGATATAGTTTTAGGAAACGATATCACGACGCCAGTAGCCATTCGCGAGTTTACCAAAGCAGGATTTAACAAAGTTTTTGATAAAACAAAAATTGCAATTGTACTTGACCACTTTGTACCTAATAAGGATATAAAATCTGCGGAGCAATCTAAGGTTTGCAGAGAGTTTGCTATGTCGCAAGGCATCACACATTTTTATGATGTGGGCAAGATGGGAATAGAGCATGCGCTTCTTCCTGAGCTTGGAATTGTAACAAGTGGTGATGTGATTGTAGGAGCTGACAGCCACACTTGCACTTATGGGGCACTTGGAGCATTTTCAACTGGAGTAGGAAGTACTGATATGGCATATGCTATGGCTACAGGTTATGAGTGGTTTAAGGTGCCACCTGCAATAAAGGTTGTGCTAACAGGAAAATTAGATAAAGAGTGTAGTGGTAAGGATGTGATTCTCACTCTTATAGGAAAGATTGGAGTAGATGGGGCACTTTATAAGAGTTTAGAGTTTGTTGGCGATGGATGCAAGACTCTTTCAATGGATGATAGATTTTGCATTTGCAATATGGCCATAGAAGCTGGTGGCAAGAATGGAATATTTGAAGTTGATGATATTACACTTGCTTACTTAAATGGAAGAGAAGAGAGAAAAGGAAAAGTATTCAAAGCTGATAGTGATGCTGAATATGAAAATGTGATAGAGATTAATTTAAATGATATTAAACCAACAGTAAGCTGTCCACATTTGCCAGAGAATACAAAAAATGCTAGTGACTTAAATGGCATTAAGATAGACCAAGTTGTAATTGGATCTTGCACGAATGGTCGTATGGAAGATATGATTGCAGCATATGAAGTTTTGAAGGGACATAAAGTTCATGATGGCGTTCGTTGCATAATAATTCCTGCGACAATGAATGTATACAAAGAGTGCATAGAGAAAGG
>OMRR01000172.1 GCA_900313535.1 uncultured Eubacteriales bacterium | reverse complement strand
TTAGCATGTGCCATAAGCATCACAACTCTATCAAGTCCATATGCAAGTCCGCCATGTGGTGGAACACCATATTTAAATGCATCAAGCAAGAATCCAAATTGTTCATGTGCTTTTTCTTTAGTAAATCCTAAGATCTCAAACATTCTCTCTTGAATCTCAGGTTGGTGAATTCTTATAGAACCTCCACCTATCTCATTTCCATTTAAAACTATGTCATAGGCTTTCGCACGGCAATTCTCAGGATTCTTAAAGAACGCGTCCACATCTTCATCCATAACCATGGTAAATGGGTGGTGCATAGCCACAAGTCGTTGTTCTTCTTCGCTATATTCAAAAAGTGGGAATTCAGTGACCCACAAGAAATTAAATTTATTTTCATCTATAAGTCCGAGTTCGTCTCCAAGTTTAAGTCTAAGCGCTCCGAGTACTGCCCACACAACTTTTTTCTTATCAGCTGCAAATAAAAGCAAGTCTCCTTTCTCTCCGCCCATTGCTGATACAAGATTTTTAAGTTCATCTTCAGTCATAAACTTACTAAATGAAGATTTATATGTGCCATCTTCTTCTATAGATAAATATGCAAGGCCTTTTGCACCATAGTCTTTAGCATAATCAACTAAAGCATCTATTTTTTTCCTTGGCATAGTGGCCTCACCCTTTACACAAAGACCTTTAACTACTCCTCCATCTTTTACTGCATTTGCAAATACACCAAAGCCACAATCTTTAACTACATCAGTTACATCAATTAACTTCATATCAAATCTTGTGTCAGGTTTGTCAGAACCATAGTCATTCATTGCATCTATCCACTTCATTCTTTGAATTGGAAGCTCTACATCATGATTTAAAACTTCTTTAAATAAATATTTCAAAAATCTTGAATTAACATCTATTACATCTTCTATGTCTACAAATGATAATTCCATATCTATCTGAGTAAACTCTGGTTGTCTATCCGCTCTTAAATCTTCATCACGATAACATCTCGCAAGTTGGAAATATCTATCCATTCCAGACACCATAAGAAGTTGTTTATAAAGCTGTGGACTTTGTGGAAGTGCATAAAAACATCCAGGATTTACACGAGATGGCACAAGATAGTCACGAGCACCTTCTGGTGTTGATTTACAAAAAGTTGGAGTTTCTATCTCTATAAATCCTTCATCAGATAAAAATTTTCTCGCAAGAACTGTAACTTTTGAACGAAGCATAAGATTTTGTTGCAATGGTTTTCTTCTCAAATCAAGATATCTATATTCAAGTCTTAACTCCTCACGAGTTGGTATCTCATCTTCTATAGGGAATGGCAATACATCTGAAGTTGATAGTATTCTAAGTTCAACTGGTTCAACTTCTATAGTACCAGTTGAAAGTTTTTCATTTATGTCTGATCTCTTTCTTACAGTACCTCTTACAGCAACTACATATTCAAACTTAAGTTCTTTAGCCTTTTCAAATACATTTTTATCACAAGTTGCTTCATCAAATACAACCTGTATAAGACCAGACCTATCGCGGACATCAGTAAATACAAGAGATCCTTTATTTCTTGACCTCTCAACCCATCCCATCACAACTACTTCTTTGCCGATATCACCTTCAGTAAACTCTGCACATCTCTTTGTTCTTTTTAATCCTTTAATACTCTCTGCCATTTTTATATCTCCTAAAAATTATTTGTAGGGGCTCACCATACATCGTAGGGGCGAGCAGTGCGAACCCGTATACCCTATATCGTAGGGGCGAGCAGTGCGAGCCCGCTACCACTGGTATTTATTCCTATACGGATTTTCATTTATATACTTAACAATATTATTATACTCCGTTTCATCTCTTATAACTCTTTCATAAAATCCCTTCTGCCACAAATCTTTCACTTTCAATTCTTTAGTACATTTTCCTTTCAATCCAGAAACTATATTTGACAATCTTTTATTAACATTATCCTTAATTTCTATAATTATATGAATATGATTTGGCATTATTTGATAATAATCATTTTAATACCATCACTAGTATTCTTAAAGTTTTCAATAACATTTTGTACTTTTATTCCCCAATCATTTAAAACCATTACATTATTTTCTAATTTCCCAAAACAATGCTTCATATCTTTAGTACAAATAGTTATAAAATAATAACCCTTACTTGTATAATCATATTCTTTTAGTCTAATATTTTTTCTTATTATCATATGCTTTTTCGGGCTCGCAATGCTCGCCCCTACTCTCTAAACTAATATGAAACCCAAAGAGCAGGACGTACACCAAGTCTAGGAGAATCTACAATGAAACCAGCCATATCAAGGTGACCGATAAAAAGTACAAAAGCTGAAGCATTCAAATCATTGCCAGGAGAACGAAGCCAAAAAGTACTATTACCAATTGCCCAGTTATATTCACTCTCACCACTTCCGCCATATACATATAAGTTGTAGCCATTATTATCTACTGACATTGCATATACTGTTCCCTTAGTAGCAACCTTTTTACCTAGTTGGTATCCATAACCTTCTTTGATACCATTTCCAAAATATCTTCTTATTTCTTCTATACTTAAACAGAATATCTTATCTTTAGTATTATTTCCACCATTTGTTCCATAATCTATGTTGTTGTTATTAATTACATTTGTTGTTTTAATTTTATTTTGTTCATTACTATCAAATGCTTGATAATAAAAATCATTATTAAGCCACCTTCTCAAATAACAAGTTTCCCAAGTAATATCTTTATACTCTTTGTTATAGCATTTACAATCAAGTATGTATTTGCTAAGAAGAAGTGCTCTATTTCCCTTTCTATCAAGCACAATCCACTCTATAGGCTTCTTTTTACTACCACTTGCATCTAATTGTGGATATGAACCAAAAGTCACTGTCTCCATCTCATCAATAGTTGTATTATCGTCATACTCAGTCACAAGTTTGACACTGCCAAAGCTCTTTCCTTTTCCATATACAACTATATTTTTAACAAGAAATACTATACATATTATTAAAACAATACTTATAGTAAATATTATATTTTTAATCGTAATATTCTTAATCATATTTTAATCACCATTTAGCAAAGCGGGCTCGCACTGCTCGCCCCTACATCGTCATCGCGAACCGCGTGAGTGACATTTGCTTTCCCCTACAAATTAAATGTTTTAAATTCTGTATATCCAAGTGCCTCTAATTTTTCACACTGGAATTTTTTATTCTTGGCAAGCTCTGCTATGTAAACTATATTGCCATTTTTTCTTTCTTCAAGTGCAGATTTTATTATATCACTCTTTTTAGATATTTCCATTCCCTTTTCAATAAGATATGCAATCTTTTTAATATTACTTGGTATCTTGAAATCATCATCAAGATATATTCCAATAATTCTTTCAAAACCAATTGATATGCCAAGTGCAGGCACGTCCTGACCTATGAATTTGCTTACCATCTTGTCATAACGTCCACCACCACCAACTGAACCAGAGAACTTCTCACTCTTTATTTCAAATATAGGACCAGTGTAATAACCCATACCACGAACAAGGGTTGGGTTAAAGTTGATTTTTACATCAATATTTTTAGTGATAGTTTCTATGATTTCAATTAAGTTATTACAAATATTATCTAATTCGATATCTAGTGTAGGTATTGGATCTTGACGGAGCATAACTTTATCAAAAGACGATCCTAAAACATTTTTCTGTAAATTTTTAATTGCAGTAACCGCATCACATTCACTATCACCCTTTTCAAATAGCGAATTAAACTTGTCTATATTATCTTCAGCATATCCTTTTTCAAGCAATTCTTTCTTAACTCCATCAAATCCTACTTTATCAAGTTTATCAAGAGTTATACACACTGATTCAAAATCATCATCAGGGAATCCCGCATACATAGTCATTGCTTTTAAAATTCTTCTATCATTTATATCAAAAGAAAAATTATATTTATCAAAACCAATCTCTTTAAGTAAAGTTGATGTGGCAAGAAGCGTTTCAATTTCACCAAGATTAGTTCCCTCACCCAAGATATCTATATCGCATTGACAAAACTGCCTAAATCTGCCTTTTTGAGGTCTATCTGCTCTATAAACATTCCCAATTTGCATAGCCTTAAATGGTGATGCTAACTTGTCTTTATTATTAGAATAAAATCTACAAAGAGGTACAGTTAAATCATAGCGAAGCCCCGAATCAACTATTTCATTCATATTGCCAGATTCAAAAGCCTTGTCTAACTTTTCGCCTCTCTTCAAAATTTTAAATATTAACTTTTCATTATCCCAGCCTTGGTCAGATAAAAGATTTTCTATGTGCTCAATATTCGGTGTCTCTATCTCAGTAAAACCAAACCTCGCATACACTTCCCTTATCTTTGAAAGAATAAACTGACGAATTTCCATCTCGTGTGGTTCTATGTCTTTCATTCCATTTACTGGTGTTTTAATCATTTGCATTACATTTCTCCTATATCAAAAAAATTTAATTATACATACTCACTTAATAATTTAATTTTTGTATCATAAAGTTTTTGCGACAAATCCACATATATCTCCTTTGGATTTGTATTTCTTCTATTGTCATCATAAAGTGTCTCTAACTCATCTTCAAAATATTTTTTAGACTCAGCAACAGTTTTTCTCTCATACACTAACTTGCCATTTTCAAAGATAGTTTTAAGCATTTTCTTCGCCTTATATGTACCTGGCATAAGTGTCTGTCTCTTCCATGTATTTACTGGATCAAATAATGTAAGTTCTTTTGATTCGTCAATTACTTCATCATAAAATGTAATTAAATCTGCTTTTATCTTGTTATTTTCATCATATATTCTATAAACTTCTTTATTGCCAGGGTTTGTTACTTTTTCTGCATTTGATGATATTTTTAATTTTGGAATGTACTCTTTTTTATCATTATCATATACACTTGATAATTTATAAACACCACCAAGAGTTGATCCATTTCCAGTGATTAACTTTGTTCCAACTCCATAAAGTCCAATCTTAGCACCTTGCACATTTAAAGACATAATTAAGTTTTCATCTAGATCATTTGATGCACAAATTACTGCATTCTTATAACCTGCCTCATCAAGCATCTTTCTTGCTTCTTTAGAAAGATATGCAAGGTCCCCACTATCAAGTCTTATCCCAAATTTCTCACTAACTATTCCTTTTTCTTTCATGTAGTCAAATGTCTTTATTGCATTTGGCACACCAGATTTTAATGTGTCATAAGTATCCACAAGCAAAATTGCCATATTAGGATACCTTGTGGCAAATTCTTTAAACGCAGTAAGTTCATCACCAAATGACATTATCCAAGAATGAGCCATGGTTCCAAGCGCTGGCACATCAAACATTTTAGCAGTGAGTACATTTGATGTACCTATGCATCCAGCTATGCAAGCAGCCTTCGCACCATATATTCCTGCATCAAATGACATAGCACGCCTAAGTCCGAATTCCATAACCCCATAAGGCTTAGCAGCTTCACATATGCGATAAGCCTTAGTTGCTATCAAAGTCTCATGATTAAACAAACAAAGCATCGCAGACTCTATCAATTGGGCTTGGCTTATTGGTGCCACTATTTTAATAACTGGTTCTTTCTTATTAATTACGCTACCTTCTTCAAATGCATATACACTACCAGTAAATCTAAAATTTGAAAGATACTCCAAAAACTCTTCTTCAAATGTATCGTTCTTTCTTAAGTACTCTATATCTTCTTCATTAAATTTTAAATTTAACAAATAATCAATAATCTCATTTAATCCGCAAAATACTGCAAATCCATTACCAAAAGGATTTGTTCTATAAAACACATCAAAGGTTACAATTGGCTCACTTGTCTTATTTCTTTTTGCTATATCAAAATAACCTTCCATCATAAGTAATTCATAAAAGTCAGTTAAAAGGCCAACATTTCTTTTTGTAATCTCACTAAGCATATATCCTCCACTATATTTACATAAACACAAATATTTTTATATGTTTATAATCTCTGTAAAATCTAATCTTTTAGATATGTTTACTTTTGGTAAATTGTTTTCGCCCTTATAATTATCTTCTAAATATCTATTAACAAATTCAATTGCATATTCCTCAGTGTTTGAATCATCACTTATATGTGATAAATAAACTTCTTTTAATTTATCATTTGCAAGTTTCATAATAACTTCTGCACAATCTTTATTTGAAAGGTGACCACCTTTACCCATTATGCGAGTCTTGAGCCAAGTTGGATAATTGTTATCAAGTATCATCTGTTCATCATAGTTGCATTCAAGCATTAAATAATTTACATCCATTAAGCTTCTCAAATTATATTCATTATAAGCTCCCATATCAGTGAGTATAGCGACTACTGTGTCACCTAATACAAATTTATAATAAAGTGATGGCACATCATGGCAACCTTTTAATGGATAAAACTTGATGTCACCTATATTAAAACATGAGTTATCATTCATTATATTTACAGGGTTTACCATTTTAAATTTTTCTATATTTACAGCAATCCCTTTTCCCTTACATTCATCATATATTTTAATCAGTGTCGGTCTTTGAGATACTATGTCAATTGATTCGTCTTTTAGTATAGAAGGAATCCCTGATATATGATCGGAATGTTCGTGCGTAACAAATATACAATTAATATCTTTTAGAGTAAGGCCATACTTATCTAGTCCCTCTATTAGCCTTTTTTTAGAAATGCCACAATCAACAAGTATATTTGTATTTTTATATGATATTAACGCACAATTGCCCTTGCTGCTACTTGCAAATGAAATAAATTTCATCTATAACCTCTTTGATTTTTTTCTCCAAATCAGATTTGCTTCCATCATTGATAATCTTTATATCTGCCATATCATAAAATTTTTCATAATATTTTTGAGAATCGTAAATTTTTTTCGTCTTTTCTATGTTATAGCCCCTTTTTTCTTTAAGCAATTTTGTCTTTAAATTATAGTCACTTTCTATACATATTACTTTGTCGCACATATCAAACAATGCTTTGCTCGGAAGGGCGGATTCAATAATTACAATGTGTTCGTTAAAATTCATTGAATTATTTTTATTCAAAATATTCTTGATTTGTTTATTAATTCTATCAAATACTAATGGGTGTAACTCATTTCTGCATTTTTCTTGCAAATTTTCGTTTGTGAATATCTCTTCAGATTTACCATATTCATATTTCCCGCTAGCCATTAACTCTTTTGCAATGCTATCACACGAAAATACAATCGCGTTATAGTTCTTTTCTATATACTCCACACATACACTTTTACCAGAACCAATTTTGCCAATTATTCCAAGTACCATTTATACTATCGACTCCTCTACAAAGTCTATTCCCTTATCAATTCCTTCTTTGCTATATTCAAATTCCTTATATTGCTTTTCTTCATCCTTAGTGTTTTCAAAATTATATAAATCTTTCCACACCCATACCGTTAGATTACTCTTATCTTTAATTTCAACACCATTTTCATCTTTAACAACATTTTTCTTAAACATAAATCTTTTCCCATTGTAAGAACCCTTAAATGGCAATTCATTCAAAAAACTTATACTAAGCATAGTTAATGGTATTCTCAAATCTTCTCTCATTCCCATACTAATGTGCGCTATCCCAATTATCACCCTCTTTTATGTCTATCTCAAGCTCTACTGGGAAGTTAAAAGAAGATGTCATTTTATCTTTTAATATCTTTTTGACTTTTGTCTCTTCGCCCTTTTTACATTCTATCAATATCTCATCATGGACTTGCAAAACAATTCTTGATTCCAATTTTTGCTTTTCAAGTTCACTATCAACACCTATCATTGCAAGTTTCATAATATCTGCAGCTGTACCTTGTATAGGCGAATTCATAGCTACTCTCTTTGCAAATGCTTTTTGCATTGCATTTCCAACTTTAAACTCTGGTATTGGTCTTATTCGTCCATAATATGTCTTGGTATATCCATTTATCTTTGCTTCTTCTACAGTTCTATCAAGATATTCTTTAACTTTACTATACTTAGCAAAATATTTATCTATATATAGCTTTGCCTCTTTAGTATCTATTTGCAAATCCTCACCCAGTCCATACGAAGACATACCATATACTATACCAAAGTTTATGGCTTTCGCCTTTCTTCTAAGTTCAGGCGTTACATCCTTTATGCTAACTCCAAACACCTCACTTGCAGTGGCACTATGTACATCGGCAGTGCCTTTATATGCATTTATTAAATTTTCATCACCAGACAATATAGCAAGTATTCTAAGTTCAATTTGAGAATAATCAGCATCAATAAATATAAATCCTTTTCTTGGCACAAATGCCTTTCTTAATTCTCTACCAAGTTCAGTCCTTATAGGTATATTTTGAAGATTTGGATTATCGCTTGAAAGTCTACCTGTAGCAGTTTCAGTTTGATTAAAGTTAGTGTGAATTCTTCCATCCACTATATACTTTGGCAATGCCTCTGCATATGTAGTTAGTAATTTGTTGTAAGTTCTGTAATCCATTATTGGCTTAATTACCTCATGCTTATCAACTAACTTTTGTAATACTTCTGCACCAGTAGATTGTTTCTCACCTTTTTTTCGCTCATAATCGAGTCCCAGTTTATTAAATAAAATATCACCGAGTTGCTTTGGTGAATTTATATTAAAACTATCGTCTTTAGCAAGCCTATGAATTTTTTCATCAAGTTTCTCTATCTCTGTTGAAAGTTTTTTACCAAAATCAGTTATCGCTTTTTCATTTACAGCTACACCTAATTTTTCCATATTATACAGAACTTTAACTAAAGGATACTCTATCTCATTATACACCGTATCAAGTTCAAGTTTTTTTAATTTTTTGATTGATTCATCATAAAGTTTCTTAGGCTCTATATGTTTTAAATCTTCATAACCTTTCTTAATCGGATTCAAAAGATATGACATTATTGTCAAATCTTCAATTCGCTTCTTTGGAATATATTTTTCAAATGTATCGCTCTTATCTAATGCTTTGTACCTACTTTTCAAATCGTAAGTATAATCAGCATTGTCATCACTATATTCTGTATCTTTTTTATCCACATTGTCAAAGTTATTATCCAAAGATACAAAACCTTCAAGTAAAGAATCAACCTCTTTCGCTTTTTTAGTACCCGCTGACTTACCAAATTTCTTATATAAAGATTTTAACTCATATTTCTCAATTACTTTAAATGAATCCGGATTAAATATATTCTTAATTTCTAAATCTTGCAGTTTTGCATTTATCTCAACATCCTTTACAATTGTCACCATCACTTTAAATAATTTTGCATCATCCTTGCCTTCTGTAAATGCTTTAACTACACTTGGTTTCTTTATTTCGTCAAGATGCTTATATATATTCTCAATGCTTTTATACTTTGTAATTAAATCATTTGCTGTGATCTTTCCAACACCCTTTATGCCAGGTATATTGTCAGATGGATCACCCATTATTGCTTTTAAATCAATAAACTCCGTTGGGGTCATATTGAATTCTTTCTCTACATCTTTTGCATAATAAGGATATATATCAGAATTACTCTTCACAGTCTTAACTAATCTAATCTTAATGTTATCAGTAGCGAGTTGAAGCATGTCTTTATCTCCAGAAAGAATTACTGCCTCCACTTTTTTACTTGCAAATTTATTTGCCAATGACCCAAGCATATCATCTGCTTCATAGCCTACTTTAGAAAAAACATTAATTCCCATAGCAGATAAAATTTCTTTTACATAAGGCACCTGCTCTTTTAGTTCTACAGGCATTGGTTTCCTCTGACCTTTATACTCTTTATACATTTTATGCCTAAATGTTGGAGCATTTTCATCAAATGCAACTGCTATATATTGGGGTTTTTCTTCATCAATAGTCCTAAATAAAATATTTAAAAAACCAAGCGCTGCATTTGTATGATATCCCTTACTTGTAGAAAGTAAAGGTAAAGCATAAAAGCCTCTGCAAATTATACTATAAGCATCAATTAATAATAATTTTTCTTTATTTTCACTCATCTATATACTATCCTCAATGCAACAACCAAAATAACTACAAATGCCAAACAGGCCAATATACTTATAAAAAAATACTTGGTTTTTAATTTTAAATCTCCTGTTTGTATTCGATCTCCAATTTTTTTCATAAACTCTTCGAGTTTTTTTTCATAATTGAAATCTAAGTCTTTATCAAGATCATTAAATGTCGTATAAAAAGAAAACTCATCAAGTAGAACTTCCTTGCACTGGCCTTTACAATTCTTTAAATGATAGTAAGTCTTGCGAAGTTCATTCCCTTTGAGAGTCTCTCTTAAAAAACTATTCATATTTTTCTGCGCTACACTGCAGTCCATTTATGCCGATAGTGGGACTCGAACCCACAAGGTTTCCCGCACGATTTTGAGTCGTGTGCGTTTACCAATTTCGCCATATCGGCTTTATATTATTTAGTACCGAAAATTCTGTCGCCTGCGTCACCAAGTCCTGGCACTATATAACCATTTTCATTCAGCTTCTCGTCCAAAGTTCCACAATATATTTGTACATCCGGATGATCGCTATGTATCTTTTTAAGTCCTTCTGGGCAAGCAATAATTGATACAAACTTTATCTTAACTCCACCATGTTTTTTAACAAGTGTTATAGCATCTGATCCTGAACCTCCAGTTGCCAACATTGGATCAAGAACTAATATCACTCTTTGCTCAATAGGTCTTGGGAGTTTGCAAAAATATTCATGAGGTTGCAAAGTATCTTCGTCTCTATACATTCCTATATGGCCAACTTTTGCAGTAGGTACAAGTGCTAAAATTCCTGGAACCATACCAAGTCCAGCACGAAGTATAGGAACTACAGCAAGTTTTCTACCATCAAGTACTGGTGTTTTACACTTAGCAATAGGTGTCTCCACCTCATCCATTCTTATAGGTAAATCAGAAAGTGCCTCATAACCCATAAGCATAGCAAGTTCTTCAACAATGCTTCTAAACTCATTTGTTCCAGTATT
This sequence comes from uncultured Eubacteriales bacterium, assembly GCA_900313535.1. GTDB lineage: Bacteria > Bacillota > Clostridia > Lachnospirales > Lachnospiraceae > UBA3633. The sequence goes on along the minus strand of OMRR01000172.1, from coordinate 13,519 downwards.
TTTGTCTCTTAAGATACTAATCTTATGCTTGATAAGTGGATGATCAAAAATATAAACATTCTCATCAAATTTAATCATGTTACCCTCCTTAACATGTAATAAACTATATATAGAAAAACTTATTTCTTATACTTCACTATTGCATAATTTCCAAGTTTGCTACTAAGTCTCACACTTATATATACAGTTCCATCCTTATCTTTATAACTAAATATCTTTGGCCATGATTTAACGCCTTCATTCTTAAAGTCTGCTTCTTTTAAATTCTCAGCAAGTTTAGATTGAACTGTCTTATTAATATAATCTCTAACTTCTTTTTTGCTACTACTATCTATATTTTCAAACTCAACATCACTTGACCTTATATACTTTGCCAATGCATCTAAATCACTTACATAATCAGATAATCTTAAATCAAGTCCAGTCCTTAAATCTATAGTATTTGTATAGAATATTTTTTGATCAATAGTACTTGCATCGTTTCTTACATTTGTACCTGTAAAGCCCTGTACACTTCCACCAGGATTATTATATGAATAATTATCAGTTACTGCCTGTTGTGATTGCACTCCCTTTGGTGAAGTTGGCGCAATTATGTCAACTGGTGTAGGTCCCTTGTCTTCTGTGTTGGTATTATTCTTATTTGGTCCCACTACTTTGTTCTGACCATTACTAAATACTTCTGTATTATTTGAATTATTTACGTTTGTATTCTCTGGTGGTACAACTGTGTCATAAACTATATTTGATTGGAATGGTATAGCATATTGATTTAATCCTGCTAATGGATCTACGAAACCATCAAGATATGGATCAAGTGCAGCATTTGGAGTATTAGTTTTTGGTACGCTCACATTTCCAGAACTTGAACTCTTATTAGAACTTGGATTCTTTATACTCTTACCTACTACCTCACCTTTATATAATATGGTTATATGTTTATCATCAAATGATTTTACTTCACAATCAATATCAAGATACTGAATTGCTGTAGAAATTGGATAAAGAGAAACAATAGATGTTGCATTTACTTTAATCTTATTATTCAATTTTTTTTGCATCTCTACATCATCCATTCCACTAATTTGTGGATAATTTATATTTACATGTTTGTTACTATTGGTATAAGTTTCTACTTTTGTAGAAAATTTAGGTAGAGCTTTTGTAGTTTCAACCACCTCTTGTGTCGTCTCTTCAATTTTTATATTTGTTGTCTCAGTTTGTTTTATATCAATAGAACTCTTGATGTTGCTCACAGAAAAAATCGTAGGCATCTGCATAAGAAATACCACTGCTACCAAAGTAATTATCACAGCTATCAATACGACAATTGTTGCTATCAATCCTCTGTTTCTCATATAGTCTCTTATTTCCTTTCTACTATTAATTCTGCTGATTTGCAGATTGATTTTTTATCTATCACTCCTCTTACACTTGTAAGTGGATATACTAAAACATCTTTGCCTAATATAGTTCCAGGATTTAATACTGCATTACAACCTACTTGAGCATTGTCACCTACAATTGCTCCAAACTTTCTAAGCTTAGTATCAATTAATTCATCACCAATTTTTAAAACTACTGTTGATTCATCAAGTTTTAAATTTGATATTTTAACTCCGGCACCTATATGAGAATTGTATCCCATTACTGTATCTCCAAGATAATTAAAGTGTGGTGCCTTTGCTTTATTAAACATCAATACATTCTTCAATTCGCAGGAATTACCAACTACGCAATTATCACCAATAATTACATTCTCTCTCAAAAACGCTGCATTGCGCAAATCAACATCTTTACCAATTATAATATTTCTTCCAAGATATACACTCTTTAGAACTGTAACACTCTTGTGAACAAATACTCCATCTTTTATTCTATTATATTCATAACTATTAAGTGATCTCACACATTCATCAAATTTTTGTTTGATAAGTGGCAATACTTCAAATGGGTAAGTTAAACCTTTAAACAAAAAACTATATTCTGTCTCACTTAAATCTAATAATTCATTTATTTTAATACTATCCTTATTCATATCCACCTCCTACAATTTATATACCTATAATATATAAACCCTAACTACGAATTATACCATAAAACTTAAATTTTGTAGAGATATTTTTGCCCAAAATATCAATTTTTCTCCAAATATTAGCCTATTTTGCTGCCTTTTGTCGCTCTAGCACTTCTTTTTAGTTGATTTAAGTTTTTATTTTTGCCATCTATGCTTACCACTGTATCATCCTCCAATACATAGGCATCTATAACAAAATCACCTTTTCCAAGTTTAATTCCCTTTACGCCCTTAGTGGCACGTCCCAATAGTGGCACTTCATCTGGTTTGAGTCTAAGGAAGAAGTTATCGTTTGTTCTAATTACCAAATCCTTATCAGCATAGCAAACTAGTGCCCTCACAACTTCATCATTTCCATTAACTTTAGTAGCAACTACTTTTGCATTTGCAGTTACATATTCTTTTGTATCTGCAAACTTTATAAGTCCTTCCTTAGTTACAAAGAACAAATATGCATTCTCAATTGATTTAGTAGTTTCAACTCCAGCAATTGTCTCTTCTTCGCTCTTAAACTTAGAAAGATTATCAATTGGTTTACCTTTTTCATTTGTTTTAAGGAGAGGCACCTTGTCAAGTCTTATTTGATGCATAAAGCCTTTGCTGCCAAATATGATTGCTCTCTCATCAGTCCTTGCACTAAATACATATTGATTATTAGTATCAACTGTTTCTTTATTCTTCTCATATAGATTTGGGTCCATTACTTTACAATAACCAAACTTATCCTGGCAGTACACCACATCCATAATCTCTGCCCTAGGCTCTTCTATAACTATCTCCTCTGCATCTTCAAATGAAGTCTTACGTTCAACGCCATATTCTTTTTTAATTCTCTTCATGTCATCAATTATCAAATTGTCAACTTTGCTTTTTTCTTTAAGTATAGATTTATATAATTTAATCTTTGCCAAAGTATCTTTATATTCATTATTAAGATCGGCAATCTCAAGGCCGATTAATTTATATAATCTCATATCTAAGATTGCATCTGCCTGCAATGCTGTGAAATTAAACTTACTTGCTACTTTAGCTAACTTCTTATCTTTAATCTTTACATTCTTGCACTTGCCAGTTGTAAGATGTGTTTTTGCATCCTCACGAGTTTTAGATGCACGAAGTGTAGCTATGATTGCGTCTATTAAATCTGTAGCTTTAATTAATCCTTCTTCAATTTCTTTTCTCTCATTTTCCTTATCAAGTAAGTTTTTATATTTTCTCGCTATTAATTCTCTTTGGAATTTGACAAAGTTTTCCATTATAGACTTAAGTGTCATAGTTTCAGGTCTACCATCTACAATGGCTATCATGTTTACACCATAGGTGTCTTCAAGTCTCGTCTTCTTATATAATATATTCTTTATATTCTCTATTTTCTTTTTATCTACATCTTTCTTTAACTCCATTACAATTCTCATGCCATCTTTACTTGAGTGGTTGTAAATGTCAGTTATCTCTGTTATCTTTTTTTGTTCGACAAGTGATGCCACATCGGCCATAAATTTACCAATACCATCACCTATCATTGTATATGGAATTTCAGTTACAACTAGTTTTTCTTTATCCTTTGCTTTCTTCGCAGGTTCAAATACTATCTTTCCACGAAGTTTTAATTTTCCAACACCAGTTTTATAAATCTCTGGAAGTTCTGACATATTTGCAATAATACCACCAGTTGGAAAATCAGGTCCTTTTAATATCTTAAGCATTGACTTCAATGTCATACTTGGATTTTTTACAAATTCAATAACTAAATCGCAAATCTCAGATAAATTATGAGATGGCGAACTTGTAGCCATACCAACAGCTATACCTTCAGAACCATTTAAAAGAAAATTTGGAAAACGACAAGGCAGTATAGTTGGTTCTTTTAACTTCTCATCATAGTTAGGCATAAAGTCAACTGTCTTATCAAGATCTTGTAGCATCACATCATCTGAAAACTTAGATAATCTCGCTTCAGTATAACGTTGTGCTGCAGGGCTATCACCTTCTATGGAACCAAAATTACCTTGTCCTACAGCAAGTGGCATCATTCTCTTAAATTCTTGTGCCATAACAACAAGTGTCTCATATATTGATGAGTCACCATGAGGGTGATATTTACCCATTACATCACCAACTATTCTTGCAGATTTCAAAGTTGGCTTATTGGCATGCACACCAAGTTCATTCATACCATAGAGAACTCTTCTTTGCACAGGTTTTAAGCCATCTCTAATATCTGGAATCGCACGAGAAGTAATTACTGACATTGAGTAATTAATATAACTCGTTTTCATCTCCTCACTATATTCTGTTGTTAAAATCTTTTCTGACATTTTTAACCTCTTTATACCTTATACTATATTTTATATGCTGTAACTATTATATAATTATATTGTTTTATTACTCTGAAACTGGCTCCCCTGTTATACTTAACACATCTACTCTTTTAAGTAATGTTACATCATCAAGCCAGCCTTTATCGTCGACTTTGTAATCAAAATAAAATTCAGTAGATATATCATCATAATCTGGATTAAAAAAATCCAAAAATGTTTTTTTCTTTTCTGCACTAATATATATTACTTTCTTATCAAATTCTTCATAATCATATCCACCTAAAAGATGTTCATAATTATCTATATCGTTGATTATACCTCTATAATTTTTAAATTTTTGCTTAAAATTATTAGTTACAAATAAATTGTCCCATTTCTCATATTTACTCAATGCAGCATCAAATTCATTAAATGGGTCTATCTCAGTATAACCAGTAATCATTCCATTATATGTTCTTTCTTCAAGCGTATACCCACCATACTCTCTAATTATATAAACAAAAACATTTTTTGCAACAATATACAAAGCAATGACAACTAATACAATAATAACTATTTTTTTAATAACTTTGACCATTTATTATCTCTCCTTTCCTACATATCTATAGACTCTTGTATAATATTCAACTTTACCTGTAATCAGATTTGTGTATTTCACTAAATAATTATCATCAACTTTTTCAATTTCAATTCTTGAGCTTTGTGGGAATACTCTATTAACTTTTCCCCAGCCAAAATTGTCACATTCAACTATACTGTCACAACCAAGATAAAAATGTATGTGACCTTTTCTAGTTATAATATCTCCATACTGTAAATTAAAACCACTATCTATTTTAGTAACATCAACATCAATCATTTTGTCTTTATTTATATCTACAATAATTTCACTTTTATCATACACTCTAAATCCCAAAATACTCATGGCATACAATACATCTTTATCGTCAGTACACAATGTCTTTGAATCAATTTTTGACCATTTACTCTTTGAATACTCGCCCAACAATCTTGTCCAGCTACTATCAATACTATTCATAATGCTAAACATAAACCTAACACAATCATCCCCTGCTTTTTTATAATCATCTTCACTATTTTTTATTAAATCACAATCGTAATATGCTAAAGTTTTTGTAAATTTGATTTTTTTATAGTTTTCACCATAGCTTGACACAGCATTTTTATTTGCTTTTAATATATTCTCTCCGGCATACAGTTCAATCGTTCTTGCATTCATATTATCAGTAATTACATTATAAATTTTATTAGTTTCTGATTTGTTTTTGTATCTATTTCTTAATTGATATCTTTCAATATATTTATCATTGCCAATATAATCTTCAGTTTTTTCTTCTTCTAACTCTGTCATATATGTTGGAACGTTATTTACATACCAATTACCTATTACAGCAATTGCATTTAGATATTCTTCAATAGTTGGCAAATCTTTCGGTTCATCCAGTAATAAATTACTATATAAGAATTTATCTTTCAAATTTTGAATGGCATCTTCCTTCTTTAAACCAGCTTTGCAATTTTTACATATGCTATATCCACTTTTAATGATATTTGATAATTTATCTGATACTTCTTTTCGATTCTTATCACTTATTTTATGCGCTGAAACACATCTTGCTGCATGCACTTTCATGCTATTTGTATTTAATACATAATCTGCTATATATTCTTCTTTGATATTTTCAGCGTATTCTTGATTAATATTCTTACAACCAAAAACATTAATAATAGCAATTAAACATAGAACTATAATTATTTTTCTTTTAGTTTTATGTGTTTTAACCATATTTTCATTTTAATATTCTATTCCAATTTAAGCGTTTATAGTAGCCAAAAAGCATTGCTCAAGTGAGTTGCACAAATTTTTCTATATAGGCAATCTATGCGAACTCTACTCAATTACCTTACATACATCAACCCATTTAATAAACTTTGATGCCTTCTCTAACTCTTCTATACTTAATTTCACCGCACTCTTATCATTTCCTGCTGCAGGGTATACAATACTATATTTCTTTAATGAATTATCAAGATAAACTTTGACCCCATCATTTATACCAAATGGACACACACCACCTACTACATGACCAATAAGTCTCTCCACATCATCAAATGGAATCATAGTTGCCTTTGTATGGAACTCTGCCTTAAACTTAGAATTGTCAATCTTCGCTGTCCCCTCTGCAAGTATCATTATAGGACTTCCATCAACAATAAATGTAAGTGACTTCGCAATTTCACCCTCAGTGCAACCTACTGCTATAGCAGCATCTTTCACAGTGGCTGAGGAAACTGAGAATTCTAGGACTCTGTCGGCTAAATTAAATTGCTCTAAATATTTTCTTGCTTTTTCAATTGACATAATTATACTTTTCCATAAAAACTATACCTTAAAACTCTTCCCACTCCTCAACATCTTCATCATTAGTTTTTACTGCGATTCTCTTTTCAACCAAATCCCCAGGTTCATTAACAAACTCGCAATTATCATATTTATTCTTTGCTATAGCAAGCGCCTCTTCTTTTGAGTTTGCCTCAACTTCAAAATTACCGACTATAGTTTCTTCTATACTTATACTATATTTCATAATATTACCTTCCATTTTTTTGAATAATCCACACAATTATATAAAACTCACTGGAAAAACTATATCATTATTACTAATGTCATAAATTTTGTCATACTGACAAATAAGTATTCCTTGTCCTAGTTTTTTCTTTGTCTCATTCAATACTTTAAATTGCTTAATATAATTCTTATCTGGATTGCTACTTTTTTTTATTTCAATTGGGTACAAAGTATCACTTGCATCATATAATAAATCTATTTCATTTTTACTATTATCTCGATAATAATAAAAGTCTCTTAGTGTTTTCCCATTATTCAAATATGATTTAACTATTTCCGAAACAACATATGTCTCAAATATCGCTCCCGAATACGAACTATTCATTAACACTTCAGCATTTGGATATTTTGTAAGATACGTTGCAAGTCCTGTATCTAAAAAATAAATCTTAGGTCTCTTTACTATTCTTTTTATAACATTTTCATAATATGGTTGCAGTATATAAATAATACCTGAATTTGAAAGTAATGAAATCCATTCTTTCACAGTAGGAATTGTTATATCAACATCGTTCGCAATACTATTTAAATTCAACTCTTGACCAGTTCTTGCAGCTACTTCGATTAAAAAATTATTGAACTTTATTTCATCTTTTACATTTATTAAATCTCTAATATCTCTTTCAATATATGTGTTTACATATGAAGAAAAATAACTATCTTTACTTACTTTGCTTTCTATTAATTCTGGATATCCGCCGTAAAAAATATTTTCAAAAATTTGTAATATATCTTTGTTTTTTTCTCCAGTATACTCTTCTTTATTAATATTCCCAATCTCAAAAAAGATATTATTGCCACTATTGATTTCTCTTTGTGACAAGCCTTGCATTTCTAGAATTCCAACTCGACCTGCTAATGATTCTGAAATATTTTTCATTGATAAAAACTTTTGCGATCCTGTTAAATAAAACATACCATTACATTTAATAGTTTCTTCATGCAAATGTTTAAATCTTAAATCATCAACTATCATTTTAATATAATGTAAAAGTACTGGGGCATATTGAAACTCATCAATGATTAATGGATACTTATGAGTTTCTAAAAAGAGTTTTGGGTCATTTATTGCAAGTGTTCTTTCATTAATATCATCTAGAGACACAAAATCAATTTTATCTTGTGAATTCTCAGCAATATGCCTTAAAATAGTAGTCTTTCCGACCTGTCTTGCACCGGTAAGCATAATTACTGGGAATGAAGAACTCATAGTCAATATTGTGTTTTCAATAAAACGGCTAATATACGCCATATTTTGCACCTCTTAACAAATATAAAGTTGTATTTTATATTTGTTAATTATAGCATTTCAGAGGTTCATTGTCAAATCTAGGAGTTTCTACTTCCCCAACGCCTCTTTAATTGCAACTATTCCACTTGTCAAGCTTGCTATATCAGATGGCACTACAATTTTTGTAGACTGGCCATTTGCAAGTTTCTCTACACTCTTTATTGCTTCAAGTTTAATGTATGCATCTGATGGCTTTTGTTCGTTGATAAGTCTAACTGCTTCTGCCTCTGCCTTTGCAACCATCTCTATAGACTTAGCTTTTGCCTCTGCCTCCATAAGTACTGCGTCACGCTTTCCCTCTGCCACAGTTATGTCTCTTTGCCTTATAGCCTCTGCTTCTAAGATTGTCGCTCTTTTTTCTCTCTCCGCTTTCATTTGTCTATCCATAGCTTCTTTTATCTCTGCAGGTGGGATTATATCTTTTATTTCTATACGAGTAATTTGTATGCCCCACACATCAGTTGCTTCATCAACTTCTTTTAAAAGATGACTGTTAATTTTATCTCTTGCAGTGAGAAGTTCATCGAGTTCCATAGTACCAACTATATTTCTAAGAGTTGTAGCTGTAATCTTTTCAATCGCATCAACACCATTTTGTATCATATAGGTATATTTATAACTATCAAAAATTTTGCAGTATACCACTGTATCTATCTTCATTGTTACATTATCTTTAGTGATAACTGATTGTGGTGGAAAATCATGTATGTGTTCTTTCAAACTTACGCGATTTCTTATATTTTGTATGAATGGCAACTTAAAATTAACACCAGCCCTCATTGTTTTATGATACTTACCAAGCATCTCAACAATTACTTCTTGCTTCTCAGGAACTATCACGAGCCAAGATAAAAGTAAAAATACTACAAATACAATTACTACAATTGAAAATGTACCAAACACCATAACTCTACCTCCTAATTATTGATATAATTCTTTTGGTATTTTTATCTCAATTTCAGATGATGCATATGGTGCTATATCATAAACTTGAAAAACAACATACACTTCATCATCTTTTATATAAAACTGAAAGTCTTTTATATTGTTAATATAGAAATCTATGCTATCTTTGTATGTATCAAATAAACCATATTCGTCCTTATTTTTATCGCACCGATCATATAAAAACTCTTTTAATTTAGTCTTATCTTTAATCAAGTCTGAAAGATTAATCTGCTTTTTTGCAATTAAATCAAAATTATATGTGCCCATAGAATGCATAGGGTGTGCACCCATTAAGTTTTCATAAGCAAAGTTGACAAGAGATAAATACTTATCATTATTAGTTTTGGTTTCAAAAAATGTACTATCAAATGCATACATCATATTCTCTCTATTAGTCTCATCTTCTTTTATCATCTCTCTAATAGCTTCTGCATTTTCTTTTTTGAAGTTTTCTGCTGTATTCTTTAATTCAGCATTAATTGTATTTAATAATTGTTGTACATCATCTATATTTGCTTTCAATTCAGGATACTTTATTTCCTGATATTTATAACCACCCTCAACGTCAGATATATCTATATCTGTTTTAGTAATTGATAGTGTCTCAGTCTCTACTTTTTTCACATTTTCTACATTTTTTACATCATTAATATTATTTGTACACGCATATAACATAGCAATAATGCTAAATAACATTACAACTATTATTCTTTTCAAAATCTTCATTTAATATTTCCTCTCTTTATTTCATTTATCTCTAGTTATAACTCATCACTACCAGTCAAGCACGGCTTCATTTGCATGCTCATATATGAAGTCTCTTCTGTCAGATACCTCTGAACCCATAAGCATCTCTGTAACCTTTGACGCTATACGGCCATCCTCTATCTCAACTCTCTTCAACACACGATTATCTGGATTTAGAGTTGTCTCCCAAAGTTCAGATGGATCCATCTCTCCAAGACCCTTAAATCTTTTTATCTCATAAGTACCATCTTTATGTTTCTTCTTATAATCATTAAGTGCTTTTTCATCATAAAGATATTCTTTATCATTTGGCTTTCCCTTTGGTATCGCAGCATAAAGTGGTGGCATAGACACATATACATGTCCTTCGTTTATCAAATCTGGCATAAAACGATATAAGAATGTAAGAAGTAAAGTATCAATATGCGAACCGTCCACATCAGCATCAGTCATTAAAATTATCTTGTCATAACGAAGTTTGCTTATATCAAAATCATTTCCATAACCTTCACTAAATCCACAACCAAAAGTATTTATCATGGTTTTAATTTCTGCATTTGCAAGCACCTTATCCATAGATGCTTTTTCAACATTCAATATCTTTCCACGAAGAGGTAATATTGCCTGAGTGTTTCTATTTCTACTATTCTTAGCTGAACCACCTGCACTATCTCCCTCTACTATAAATATCTCACATTCGCTTGCGTCTTTGCTTATGCAATTTGCTAATTTACCATTTGAATCAAAAGAAAACTTTGACTTTGAAAGGAGATTGGTCTTTGCCTTTTCCTCAGCCTTCCTAATCTTTGCAGATTTTTCTGCTTGGGCAATCATTGCCTTCACATCTTCTACATTTCTATCAAAATATCTTTCAAGTTGCTCTCCAACTACTTGTGCAACTTGCTTTGTCACATCTTGAGATGCAAGTTTGGTTTTGGTTTGTCCTTCAAAAAGTGGATCTGGATATTTTATAGCAACTATAGCTGTCATGCCATTTCTCGTATCAGGTCCAGTAAAGTTCTCATCTTTTTCTTTCAAGTTTCCAAGTTGCCTTGCATAAGTATTAAGTAACTGTGTAAACTTAGTTTTAAATCCTACAAGATGAGTTCCGCCTTCTTGAGTATAAATATTATTACAAAAACCTAAGATATTTTCTTCAAATGCATCTATATACTGGATTGCCACTTCAACTTCTGTCTTATCAACCATTCCTTTGAAAGTTATCTCTTTAGTGACTGAATGTTTACCTTTATTTAATTCTTTTATAAATGCTGCAAGACCATCTGGCTCGTGATAATCTATAATCTCTGGGGTTGAAGTAGTTTTATTTTCAAAATGTATTCTAAGATTTGGATTCAAATAACAAGTTTCATGTAATCTTGACTTAATCCAATCCACCTTAAACTTCGTATGAGTAAATATCTCAGGGTCTGGCGCAAAATTAATCAAAGTTCCCGTATGTTTACTTTTACCAATAACTGGCAACTTACCCTTTACAAGTTTTGTTGTTGGCTTACCCCTTTCATAAGTATCCTTGTAAATATTTCCATCTCTACTTACTTCTACAGTCATATGTGATGATAATGCATTTACAACTGAAGAACCAACACCATGAAGTCCTCCTGATGTCTTATATGTTTCATTATCAAATTTTCCGCCAGCATGAAGAGTTGTAAGTACTACTCTAACTGCTGGGAGTCCTGACTTATGTATATCAACTGGTATTCCTCTACCATCATCGATAACCGTACAAGAACCATCTTTTTCTAGTATTACTGCAATATTATTACAATACCCAGCAAGATGTTCATCCACTGAATTGTCCAAAATTTCATATACTAAATGATTAAGTCCTTTAAGTCCAACATCTCCTACATACATACCGGGACGTTTTCTTACAGGTTCTAATCCCTCTAAAACCGTTATTTTTTCAGCACCATAATTATTATTTGCCATTTTATACCTCACAAAAACAAATGCATACCCAAATATATGCATAATCTACATCAAATTATACTATATATTGTGGCAATTTGCAAGTAAATATGCTATATTTAGCCAAAATCCAAAAAATATGGTACAATAGGCATATGAAAGCAAAATTCAAAACTACATACATTCTATTCCTGCTCTTTTCTATAATGCTTAATGGAATAAAATATGCTTCCCCATTTACTGCAACTAAAAGCAAAATAGATCTTGACTTCAAAAATGAATACATTGGTGACTTAGATTACACTAAATATAGTTTTTTAATAGATGATTTAAATGACAATTCAGTTCTAAAAAGAAACCAGCCCGAAGATGAATACCATATATATGGCAAAAACAACTGGTTCTTTAGAATATCATCATTTGAAAAAGATATACTTGAAGCTAAAAGAATCATCACTAAAGAATGGTTAGAAAGCACAACTAGCAAGATGAGTGTATTAAATAAACTATGCAAAGAACATGATAAAACCCTTTGTTTCATTATGCTACCATGGAAAGATTTAGTATATGATGAATACTTACCTGATAATAAATTTATAAAATACGATACAAGCAATGACATAGATAAATTTGTAAAATTCGTTAAAGATAATTCAGATGTACCTATACTATACCCTATAAATGAACTAAAACAGGCTAAACAATATGCAAGAATATATTACACTCACGATTCTCATTACAACAAAATCGGGGCTTTCATTGTTTTTCAAAATATCTACCACCAATTAGGTTTTAAAACTACTAAGTTAAGTGAATTGCAAATTAAAAAGAACTATGATACCTCCTCACACTATGGCGAATTTGATTATGATTTATCTTATACCGGCAATGGGAATCTCTTAAACGAAGAAATTAATGGGCCTGACATTGCTAATTCAAGTAGCATGATTTCTACATCAACTTCTAATGTCAATAAAAAAGTCGCCATAGTTGGCGACTCTTACAGATTTTGGATATACGATTACATGAAAGCTGATTTTTCAAAAACAATTAATATCAACAAAGGTACACTTGGTGGCAGTTTACAAAAAGAATTAATTAGAGAATCTGACTACATTATAGTTGAATCTGTAACTGACACTTACTGGCAATTGCCACAGGTTATTGATAATTTGATAAATTTTTTAAATATTTAAAGTAATACTGCCTTTCTTAAAGTCTTATATGTTCTTGCGCCTTCCTTATAAGTATCAAATACTCCCACAACTGTCACATCATCTTTTTCTTTTGGAAAATCATCTGGAAACTTATAATCAGGAAGTAATTCAAACTCTATTCCCAAAGTACAACAAGCCGTCTCATCATATATTTCACAAGTATAGAAGTATAAATCTCGCTTCTCATCATGAAATACCGAACATGTCCCACTCATTTTCACGGTCTGACCAATATAATCTTCGGATACAAGATTCATTCTGTTTGCCGTTGTATAAGCCAATTTTTGTGGCATAGCTGTCAAATCTACATCTATCGTAGTATATGGGTTTTTA
>OMRR01000185.1 GCA_900313535.1 uncultured Eubacteriales bacterium | reverse complement strand
TCGGCAAAATACATTGTGTTTTCTTAGTTCTTCCAGTTCCATCATTCAATTCTTCTCTTTTATCAACTGAAGGGTCACATTTTATAATATTATAAGCATATTTACTTGATAATTTATCAAGTAAATCTTGTTCAATATCATCTTCTGTAATATACGACTTAGACATTTTTATCCTTCTCCTTACAAAACTTGCCAGCTACCATCTCTTTTGCCATTATTTCTTTTTATCAAGCCTTTATCCTGCATTTCAACTGTTCTATTTTTTATAGTTCGAACTGATTTCCCTATTTTTTTTGCTAATTCTTCTTGTGTAATATAAGGATTATTTTTTAATTCTTTTATTATAGCGATTTCTTCCAAAGTGCAATTTTTGCACTTTGAATCATTATTACTTGCACTTTGAGTTCCATTATTTGTTATATTTTTATAATTAATATGCAAATATCTATTTTTTAATTCATGTTCTGCATTTATAAGCAAATTTTCAAAAAAATACTCTAAGTATTCATTAGTAGATGTAATACCATTTTGTAAATCATTATAATTTGCCCTTACTAATGCATTTCGAAAATACCACGAATTTTCAGCAAATATTTCGTTGTTTACATTGAAGCCAAAAGTTTTTAAGTATTTAATGATAAATACAGCAGTAGTCCTAGTATTACCTTCGCAAAATGGATGTATCTGCCACATATCTGCGGTAAATTTAGCAATATGCTTTATAGCATCACTTGATGATAACTTATCATAGGAATAATTTTTTTCTTGAGTAAAGTCATAATTTAAAGTTTCTGCTATACTACTATAAGGAGCATATAATACAGTTTCACCATTAAGTACCCATTCTTTTTTTGTAATATTATAATCTCTATATTTGCCAGCATAATTAAAAATGTCTACGAACAATCTCTTATGAATATTTTTTAATTCAATTGGTGAAAAACTAAAAGTTCTCTCTCCTAATAATTCTGCTATACGAGTCGAAACTATATCTGCCTCTTTTGTGTCTTCTTCAATCCTCTCTCTATTTTTCCTTTCCTCATAATAAGACTCTATTCTTTTTTTAGCAGTTTTAATATCAATTTTCCCTTCAATATGCTCTTTTGCAGTACCTAAAAGATAAGAAGATGTTTTAAGCCCATCAACATCTTGCAAACCAATAGCAGTCTTCCATGATTTTGACTTTTCAACTCTATTTGGTTCGCCTTCTTTGATGTACTCGTTAAGATCAAATTCCCAATTGTTGTTGTTTCTTTCCATTTATTATTCCTTTATTTAATATTTAAATTATACTTATGTATACTTTATTTTTTTACATAGTAGATAAGATAATCTATCACTTATTACCAGCTACACTTTCAATTTCCCTGACATGAGGCGGGGAAGTAACAAATCTCTCTGTTTTAATAATATATCATTTAATTCTTTTATTTGTTTTATATTATTAAAATAATTTTCAACAGACATTGCAAATTTATTAATTAATTCTTCACTAGGCATAAGCACTTTAACATTCATTACTGAATCAGGTTTCAAGTGTAACACATTTGCTCCATTAGCAAATTCGGCAATATATTTTGAATAGTTTCCATATTTTAACATACAATACAAAAACAATTTATTGACACTAGATATTAATTTAATTAAGTCTGCTGAAAATGCAGTTTTCACTCCTTTAGTATCCACCAATGCAACAGAACCAACCAACCTTCTTTCTTGCGTCATATCAGTTACACCCATCACTAAATCACTATCTTTCAAAGTTTGAGTTTCCTTATACTTTCCAGCATATTTTTTTGTTCCATTCTTATTAAAACCACCATAAGATATAATATTATTTAAATTCACCAAATCCACACCACTATCTGTATCTATTTCTTCCGACGAATATGAAAGCCCTCTATAATACTGTGCCATTTCTCTTAGTCGCTTATATTCCCAATCTATCGGTAGCCCATTAACAAATTTAACTTTTTCATATCCTGGAAACCTAAATCTTACAAACCATTCTTTATATAACTCTTGTATCTGCTCTTCTAAAATAGCAATCTTACGGTTGTTCTTTTCTATTAAATCATCATACTTTTGCAAAATTTTAGCAATCTTATTCTGTGCATTAATTGAGAACAATGGTATTCTTATTTTTCTAAATGAAGTATGTGGTAAATCAGGTTGTGCTGACCCAACAGCAAAATTATTTGCTTGTATATATACACTTTTTAGTCTTAAACACCAATATAGATATTCATTTGAAAGTATATTATCATTCTTTGAAAATACTCTAAAACAATTATTATGAACTACACCATGTTGCCCAGTGAAAACTAAACCAACTTGACCTGTTCGAGTATATATAATATCATTTTTATTTGCTATATATCTTTCCGGAGTTTCTTCCTTCATATAAATTACTTTTCGTTTAGTCGGCATATCTGCAATTCTAAGCAAAGCAATATTAGTCTCATCTTTTGAAATCAAATGATTTGACTTAGCATTAATGGCTATGCCCTGTTTCAAATCAACCAATTGTCCGATTTTAACATATTCCATTATTATATCATTTACACCTTGACACTTTTATAATATTTGATACAGTCTCAACAATAAAGGATTGTGTTTTATACCGAAGGTTTAGCCATGCGGGTCACACTTTTCTTATTTTTTGTGTTTTATCCCTTATGTATAAAGCTTAACTTGAGGTCAATTTTTTTTTTTGACTTCTAATTATCTATTTTACAATAAAAAATAGTTATACATTAGTTGCCATTCGCCTCTTCTATTAATTTATCAAAATCTGATTTATATAATCTATCTTGTTTTACTCTATATTTTTCAAACTCCGCAAGAGCTTTATCACAAGATATTTCATGAGAAATCTTTCCTGCATCTCTTAAAACATCCCTATCATCTGATAACAAATATTTATCAATCCTAGTCGCCCAATCTTCCATAGTCATAGGTA
>OMRR01000175.1 GCA_900313535.1 uncultured Eubacteriales bacterium | reverse complement strand
TAAATTAGAAGAACGACTACAAAATGAGTTAAAAAGCAAACTAGATTATAAAAATGGTAAGTGGTATGTAGGTGGTAGTAGAAGTAAAAAAATTGATTTAATGTATGGATTATATATTGATTATACCCCTGATAATCGTATAGAAAATGTGAAACCAAAAAAAGTACTAAATATAAAAACATTGAATAATTTTATAGAAAAGATTGACTATAGCAATGTAAATCATATTGATGTAGATATTAAATATATAGATAACAGTAATGCAGAAGTAGATATAAAAAAAGGAATGGGTATTAACATAAAAGATAAAACTCATTTTGATTTACAAGGATTAGCAAGTTTATATTATTCATACCCTAAGGAAAGAACTTGGCCTAAACTGCAAATCCATCATTACACTAAAGATAAAGAAGACGAAGAGTATAGAGAGTGGGAAAGAGCAAATATAAAAGCAGAGGAAGAGAGAGACCCAAGTACAATACAAGTTGATGAACAGAGTATGGAAATAGAAATGTTTAAAAAATACAATCAATATGCAGAAATTATAGTTTTTGAATATGAAGATGGTAGTAAAAAGTCAATATTTCGTAAGTGTAGTGTAACAAAGAAGCCAGATATTATAATAAGAGACTATATGAAACGTGAGCTACCCTATAAGAACAAATCACTAAAAGAAGTAATGGAGCTATATATTAATGATAAAGACCAATATTCTATTGATGAAGAATTATTAAAGACTGGTAAAGCATTAGTTAAATATGAGAGTTACAGAAGGCCATAATAATAAAAAATATACACAGATATTTTATTTTCTTATTCAATTTACCTTTACCAACATCTATGCTTTGATTCGGATGCAATCACTAGTGTTTAGTATTTTATCAACCTAATGAATACGATAAAAGAAAAAAGTAAAATGCCAATATTAAGAGTAGAATTGCAATAATATGTAGAATAGTATGTATTTTCCTATCCATACTATTTATCAGAGGCAGAGCATATGCCATAACCCTAACTGACTATAACAAATATATTGAAGAAGGAAGACTATATAATTTAGGTAATTTTGATGCAAGGTATAATCCAAATGTCCTAAAATATAGAAAATATGGTCATTTTACATATGATGGAACGATAATATATCCATCAGGGAACCCTGAGATGCCATTTAATGAAGTAAATGGCGAAAGAATACTTGCAGACCAAGCCATAAGTACAGATAAGACATATAAGGTGACAGGTCAGTTTGATTATGATGGTATGGATTATAGTTATTATGACATAGAAGGTTTAAATAGTTATGAAAAGAATAGATATGAATTTCAATCAAAAATTGATTCTTTAATAATTGAAGATAGAGAATCAGAGGATAATGGATATGGAGCATATAATTTTAGAGTAGGGAAGAACATAATCTCCTTTATAAATTTCGCATATGATTTTTATGTAAATCAAAGTGGCGAGAAGCGAGTAGGGTGTAATACCATAGATGAAATAGCTGCTCGTGGGCTTAGTGGCAATATATGCCCAATGGAATATTTGAAAGTGTTTAAAGACATACCATACAGTAGCATAAATGATTTTGATTTTAATGCTTTTAATAATACATTTAGGTTATGCACCACAGGTTGGGAGTATCAAGGAGATAAAAACATAGCAAATTCAAGTAGTATATTTGCAAATTTGCAGTATTATTACATGGCACTAGTATATTTACAACCAGGATTAAAAAAGTTCAAAACTTTACGACCAAATGATTTTAGCAGTATGGATGCTAATGACAATGGAGCATTTTTATCAATGATGTTTGAGAGATTTGGAGGGAGACCGATATCAACAAGTGGCAATGAAGCACATAATTTAGTAAATAGATTAGGAGAGATAGGAGAGTACGAGATATTACCAGCACTAATACAAGATGGTTTAGGTTTTTCAGTTGGAGAGAGAATATATCGTTATATGATAGAAATCAAGTGGAAGAATAACCCAGAAGCACTTGCAAGATGGATAAGCGAGTATAATGAAATATATGGAGAATATGAG
>OMRR01000178.1 GCA_900313535.1 uncultured Eubacteriales bacterium | reverse complement strand
TTAGGCACGCCGCCAGCGTTCATCCTGAGCCAGGATCAAACTCTCTTGTTAGAATTTGATTCGGTCAGATAAACTATCTGACTTACTAATTAATAATTTGGTTATTTTTATAGTTGTTTGTTTCAACTTATCCGTTCTTTACTAAATAAATTTTCGGGTTTGTGTGTCTATTCTATTGTCATTGTACTATTTTTAAGTAAAAATTTTGCATTGCTCACAAAGCGAGCTTTACAATAATATCAAAACAGCATATATTTGTCAATACTTTTTTTTAAAAATATTAACAATTTATTAACAATTTTTATCTATATATAGTGGTATAATATATTCATTAATACAATATATAGTACCGATTTTAGCTATAAAACTTAATTAACCCAAAGGCAAATATATATCATTAAGAAATAATCGCAAAACGAATTATAAAAAATAATTTGTAAAAATATTTAACAAAAAAATAAATTAAAAATTTTTTTATATTTATGATAATAATTCGTCCACCATAAAATTTTAAATTATTAATTTAAAATTTGGAGGAATGTTTTTATGAATTTAGGAGAAAAATTAAAATCACTAAGAAAAGAAAATGGTTACTCAATAAAAAAATTAATCGAAAGATTAAATGAGATCAACATCTATGTTACTGAAAAAACAATTTACAGATGGGAGAACAATAAAGTAATTCCTGACATAGCGACGATAAAAACTTTAGCATTTATTTATAATGTTAATCTAGTTGGCATATATGAAGAAACAAAATGTTATAAATCTCTGACTAAGAATGAAGCAAAATTTTTACATTATCTTAGAGCTAATAGTAACTTTAGAAAAATTGTATCAATGATAAACAAGTTACAGTTTCAATCAAACATATAAGGAGTTGCACTTATGGAAAATATAATTTCATTAAGATTAAAAAGTTTAAGAAAGAATCTATGTCTAAGCACAAGCAAAGTAGTGAAAGAACTTAAGAAAGCGAATTACCCATACAGCGAACAAAGTATATACAAATGGGAAAGCGGAGATATAGTTCCATCTATCAAGATAATCAAGATCCTAGCAAAAATTTATAATTGTAGCATTTCTTATATCGTTGATAACGAAGCATATGAATATCGAAGAGTTACAAGTATAGAAAGCTATTATCTTAAAGTTTATCGTTCAGATTTCTTATTTAGGTCAATCATCACACTAATTATAAAAAAATTAGAGAGAGATAGATAATTAAACGCTTATTATATTATTTAGGGACCTCTATAAACATTTTATATAACAAGCGATATCAACCAGAGGTTCCTAAATTATGCAATCTTCATATCTAATGACAACACATAATACTAATGATCATACTATCGAAGCTAATATACTCATAAACTCTTTAACACCATCTTTATTTTCAGATGAAAATGGTATAATCTCACAATTCTCAGTAGCTCCAAGTTCATTTCGTATATCAATAATCCGAGCATTTACTTCTCTTTTCTTTATTTTATCAAGTTTAGTAGCAATAACTATTGGTTCATATCCAGTAGCTGACACAATAAACGAAAACATCTGACAATCTTTTTCACTTGGCTTATGTCTTATGTCAACTATTAAAATAATCTCTTCTATCATATCACTTGACTTTAAGTACTTATTTATAAATGTAGCCCAATTATTTTGTTCTCCTATACTCGCCTTTGCAAAACCGTAACCAGGCAAGTCAACCAAATAAAACTTTCCATTTACCAGATAATAGTTAATAGTTCTTGTCTTTCCAGGTGTTGAAGAAGTATGCGCATAATTCTTTCTGTTTGAAATCGCATTTATAAAAGAACTTTTCCCCACATTAGAACGCCCAACTAAAACAAATTCCATCATATTATTAGATGGAATCTTTGAATTAAGGCCTACAACCTTTTCCAATTTTATCTCATTAATCTTCATAAATAATGATATCTGTACCCACACTATTTTTTAAAATTTTCTATATCACTTTTAAAAATAATATTTTTATCATAATCCAATACATAAAATTGTAAATCTTTTACATACGAAAAACAATCATCATAAAAATTGACCTTAAAATATGTATATTCATCATCTTGATACTTACTTTCCACATCGATTAAAGTATTAAGTTTATGATCAAGAAGTAAATTATAAGATTTATTCTCCTTATAATATGTAAAAAAATAAAGCATCTTATCACTATTTTTCAAATCATCTAAAAGAAAACTATGAATATAATTATAATACTTAAATTCAAGTTTTGCATCAAATTCTTTTACAACATTTGCATTATTATCTATTATAAAGCTCTTATTTCCATCATGAAACAGATAATACTTTTCACTGATTCTGCAACCACTAAGCGACAAATATTGTAAATCAATATATGGTATTTCCTTACCATCTTTACAATTCGCATCATAAACAATATTTTTATGTATATCTTTTCCATTTACATCATGCAATGCAACTATTACATATTCTTTTTGATCATCACCTTTTAAGAATAGTGTTCTTCCTTCATCAATAAAACCATAATACTTATTAATCAATTCTCCATCACTATTTATAATGGTGCACTCATAATTATTTTCAATATCACTCTTTTTATAAATAATTAATTCATCTCCATGCATAAAATAAACATTATTTTCTATTAAATTTAAATTTTCATCATATAAATCAACCCCATTACCTATATCATGTGAAAATTGGTAGAAAACCTTATTTCCACATTCAAAGCTTTCAAATCCACCAATATCAATTGATGGGAGTTCTTTTAGAACACTAAATGTTTCGTTATTTATGACATAAATTTTGCCTGTATTCCTATTTTGTATTATTTCATATTTACCATCTAAAACTTTAATATGTTTTTCATATTCAAGATTTAGCATCCTATATAAAGAGAAGTTATCAATATCAATACCAACAAATGGATAATAATTCTCATTATTTCTGCCATATACAAATTGAAAATCATCTTCTCTTGAATATGTTCCACAAATTAGATTTCCATATACTGCAAAATTGCTAAAATAAAACTTTTCATTATTAAGTGTTTTAACAAATGGAACTACTTTAAGAAAACCCGGAATTATAGAATTAAATATCAGAGCATTATTTCTTTCATCAATCCTTGCATAACAACTATTTGCACCAATTATATATTTTGAAGTAGTTGGGTCAACATTGTAAAAATTTGGAGGATTTTTGTAATTATACAATGAATCGGATGTAAACAAATCTTTTTCTATACTGAAAAATATATATTTATCATTTTCTTTTCTAACGAATATAACTTCATTAATACTTGCATAATCCCAATTCAATTTATGTATATAATCGCACTCATACTTTTGCGACAATAATTTGTCATTATCATCAACTATATACACATAATTATCTTCTCTAACTATACGGAATTTTACATTATTGTCAAATAAGGAATAGTCCCTAACTACTTCATCATAAACCTTTGTCATGTCTTTAGTTAATTTTTTATATTCTCTTAAACTAATCTCATTTATAATCTTAAACTCATCACTTAACTTAAAATACGTTTTATTATACTTTTCATCAATAATAATTCCAATAACATTATCATTTTTTATAACTATTTCGTCAAAAGCTTTTTCAAGTTCTATTTCTCTTTCATTATCTAAATTATAAACTTTTTTATACTTCTTTTCGTAATTATATTCATGCTGTTCATATGTTTCAATATCTCTCCAATATGCTGAATGTCCTTCTAATCTTTCTTTTATTAGCCTATCCAATTTACTTTGTTTCAATGCATAACTTGCTATTACGCCATAACCATTATATACAAATTCAATTCTGTCGTTTTCATTTACATTATATGCGTGTTCTAAATTCATATTGTAGTATTCGTGTTTTGAGTCCATTCTCACTGTATAAGGTGTTCCATCATATATACCACCTGGACCCTCTTCCAATCCCATTTCATTTGTTTTTATTAAAATTCGTTCACTAGTTTTTTCATCCACCAATATTTCAAACTCTCTATGGTCTTTAGGGCTGTTTTCTTTTAATACTTTATTATTCTTAATCAAAACATTTTTTACACTACTAAATGGAGATTTTACTATATGTATTTTATTATCATTGTATAGCCTGTCACCGATTTTGCTACAAGCAAATGTACCAAATAAACTAAAAAAGCAAACAGTAAATATAATTATCCTCTTCCAACATAAATGCTTTTTCATATGCTTAACCTCTCTATAACTAACAAATACTAATAGTAACAATTTATATTCTAAATCACCGAACTCTCAAATGTATAATTAAGTCGTTCATATTCCTTGTAGTTACTAATTGCAATATTTATAAGTTTATCTATCAACTCACTAAACTTAATTCCCTTTGGCTCAAATAAATAATAAGAAAGTGACCCTGGTATTGCATTTATTTCGTTTGCGTAGATATTACCATTGTCTTTGTCTATAATAAAATCAATTCGAGCGACACCACTACATCCCATGTATTTAAATGCTTTGATTGCATACTCTCTAATTCGATTTGCTACACTCTCTTCAAGTTCTGCCGGAATCTTTCTTTTAAGGCTTGCCATACCACTTTTTGCACCGCCAGAAGAGCTCGCAAGTTTCGGCCCTACATTCCCTTGTTCTGCACCTACAATACCCTGTTTAGTACCTATCGCCCCCTGCTTTGCACCTAACTTTACACCTTTAGCACCTTTAACACCGCTACCACTCATATATTTATCGGCGAATGACAATATATCATCATTTCCAAATGGCTCCTCCAATGCGCTTGTATCACATTCAAATTTATCACCAAGTACAGCGCAATTAATTTCTCGCATATTTGTAATTGCTTTTTCAACAAGTATTATATCAGTAAAACTAAATGCGAGTTCAAGAGCATCTACTAACGAATCTTTGTTACTAGCTTTTTTAATTCCTATACTTGAACCAAGATTTACAGGTTTCACAATAACTGGATATCCAAATTCCTTTTCTACTTTTTCAGCGATAGCATCCACATTTCTAAAATCTTCTTTGTCAAATCGTATGCCATCAATAACGGGAATTCCTATCGCCTTCCAATACTCTTTCATGACATACTTATCCATACTTATAGCTGATGACAAAACATCAGACCCTACAAACGGTAAACTCAATGTATGAAAATAGCCTTGCAAATTTCCGTCTTCAACATTTGTTCCATGTACAATTAAAAAAACAACATCGACCAATTGATCTATCTTATCACCGAAAAGCGCAACATTATTATCTCTTATATAAGTTTTATTTTTTATTTTTACAAATGATACATTCTTACAATTCTTTACAAGTGCACTTTGGTTTTTAAAATTAGCCATCATAGTAAGTGCATCATCTTTACTATAATAAAAATCACCCTTCTTATCAATATAAATAGGAATGACATTGTACTTATCCCTATCCATATTTTCGATTGCTTGAAGAGCAGAAATAATAGATATATCGTGTTCTGTTGATTTTCCACCGAATACAACGGCGACGTTCAATTTCATAAATTATCTCCTAATAATTATCACTTAAGTCATTTTCAAGTAATATAACTTTTTTGCCAGATATATTTTGTAAAGCATAAGCAATTGCAACTTCAACCTTATCTACATTTATTAGTTTATCTTCGCTAAGATTTTTAACAAGTCCTTTATTTAATGCCGATTTATTTGTGTTACCAACAATTATAGCATAGTCAACCAGTTTCCCAGCATATTCAGCAAATGCTTCATTTTCTATCTCTTGCCTATCATTCAATTCCACCATGCCAGGAGTAATTAGCACTTTTACATAATTATCAAATGAACTTAGCACATCTATAGCATTTCTCGCTCCCTTTGGATTTGAATTATAGGCATCATCAATCAATAAATCATTATTTCTATATGGCAAAATTTGTAATCTATGAGGTACTGCTTCTATATTTCTCACAGCACTCTTAATATCTGATGCATCCACATTTAAAAGCAAAGCATATGATATAGCAGCAACTAAATTAATAATGTTGTACTTGCCAAGAAGCTTGGTTTCAAATATCTCTTTTTCGCATATGCCATTTTTAGAATTGAATTTAAAACTTGTCCCTTTTTCACTTACACTTATATCTGTTGCATAGAAATCATTACATTCATTTAGCCCATAGAAATATACTTCTTTATTTCCAGACATATATTCCTTTGCTTTTTCTCGTATTATCTCATTATCACCATTTAATAGTATAATACCTTTGCCAAGTTTATTTTCATTATCATTATTATAAGCAGAATCGACTAATTCAAATTTTGTATCTCTCACATTTTCTATAGTCTTAAATGTATCAAGATGCATATTGCCTACATCTGTAATGATTGCGCCACAAGGGTTTACTATATCACAAATCTCTTTTATATCGCCTACTCTTCTTGCACCCATCTCACAAATAAATATATCATCTATATTCTTTAAATCATTTTTTATAGTAAGCGTAGCTCCCATAGGAGTATTGAAACTTTCCGGAGTCATACAAACTGAATATTTTTCTTTCAATATCTTACTTAGAAAATACTTTACGCTTGTCTTACCAAAACTCCCTGTGATACCTACTACATATAAACTGTCATTAGCTTTAACAATTTCATGCGCTTCATTCATGAATTTTTTTCTTATAGCATTTTCTATTGGCAAACTAATAATATAAGCTATGAATATTAGTAAATGACATATTGCTACACCTAAGAGTGCTATCCATATGGTTACAAAGTAACTAAATCTAAAAGCAATTGCAAACCACAAAGTGTATATAAATAATATAATAACAATTAGTCTTATAATTCTCTTTGTGAAAACTAATTTCTTTTTTTGTTTTCTTGGCAAATTTTCAATAAGTATTACAAGTAAAACAAGTGGTACAAGTAACAATGTCAAAAATAACAATAAAGCTATTAACCAAAACGGTGCTGTGCTATTTGAACCACTTTGCATAGCAAAGCCAAAAGAATGATATAATAAAAAAAACAACAAGGGCACTATTATGATTGCTATCAATAATACTATATTTACTAAATAAGATTTTACATTTCTCTTATACCATATAATTTGTTGGTCCAAATTATACGAGTTTAATTGTATAATGTGAATATGCTTAAACATTATAAGTATCATTAAAACTATTCCGACGATACTTATACTAATTGGATTATATATTTTTTCAAAAATTTCCATTAGCATTAACTTAAAACATATTACCTTGCATCACTTGGCACCTCAGTTTTATTATCCCACTCAGTAAATCTTGTAGTTGACTTATCAAATCTAAGGTTAATAGTTCCAGTGCTACCATTTCTGTGTTTTGCTATAATTATATCTGTCTTATCAGATCCTTCATTATCTGCATCTTTTGGCTTGTTGATTAAGAATACTATATCAGCATCTTGCTCTATAGCACCCGATTCACGCAAATCAGATAGCTGTGGCTCCTTCTTCTGCTCTGCATCACGGCTAAGTTGTGATAAAGCAATTATAGGCACATTCAAATCCTTAGCAAGCCCTTTAATATTCCTTGATATAGCAGCTATTTCCTCCTGCCTTGACATGAAACCATTTCTATTGCTATTTTTATAATTATCTCCAGCAACCATAAGCTGCAAATAATCAATAAATACTATGTCAAGCCCTTCTGAAGTCTGAAGTTTCTGACATCTATTTCTAAGATCTGCTATAGTTAATAAAGAATTATCACTTATATAAAACTTTTTACCTGAAATCTCTATCGCACTATCTACTACTCTTCTTAATTCATCACTACTCATCTTTCCAGTTCGCATATTACTACTTGATACAAAACTTTGCGCAGATATAATTCTTTTCACAAGTTGTATGCCATTCATTTCAAGTGAAAAAAACAATACATTCTTTTTTTCTTTAGAACAAATATTATATGCTAAGTTTAAAGCAAATGTTGTCTTACCCATACCTGGACGTCCCGCCAAAACTATCATGTCTGATTTTTGGAAGCCAGCAGTTATTTCATCTAGTGACTTATAGCCTGTAGGTATACCTGTGATGCCATTCTTTGCCTTATATGCTTCTCTGATTTCTTCAAATATAGGCGATAGGTACTCTTCAGCCTTACTATATTGTTTGGTTGCACCACTTGAACTTAATTTGTAATACTCTTCTTGCGCTTCAGTACATATTTGTTCTGCGGATTTTTCTCTGCTTTGACATTTAGCAATCACATCAGAGGCAACACTTATTGCCTTTCTAAGCATATACATATCTTTTACTATAATGCAATATGACATCACATTTGTATCAAATGCTGCATTGCTAAGTATGTCTGCAAAAAATTCATCACTTAAAGAAGTCTCATCATATCCTTCAAGTTCTTTAGCTTTTTGTTTTATGTTGTTAGCCTTTTCCTTCATTGAGCCTTCAAGTTTTGGCATAGCACGATTCTTCGATGTAATTCTATCTGCTACGACGCCCTCATTTCTAAGTTCTCCAATACTCAAAAAAATGGCTCTAAGCCTGCCATCATAAAACATATCAGATGTTATGGTTGCAAATACTTCTTCGATAGTACTATTGTCTTGCAACATACATCCTATGACCGCTTTTTCAGCCTCTATATTGTGTGGCAATCTTTCATTATTTAAAATATTATCTGGCATTATAGTTCACTCACCTCTACTTTGATAATTGCATGTATATCTTTATGCAATCTTATCTTCACATCATAGGTTCCCACATTCTTAATACTTTCATCAAGCAATACATCTTTTTTATCAATCTCAATATCAGTATTTGTCTTTATAGCATCAGCTATTTCCTTACTTGTGATAGACCCAAAAGTTTTACCATTAGCACCTGCCTTTATACTTAACGAAATCTTCTTTGACTCCAATATTTCTTTATTTTTAGAAGCAAGATTTTTAAGATTCTCTTCCTTCTTTTCTTCATTTTTATTCTTCAAACGAACATTGTTGAGGTTTTCAGCAGTAGCAGGAAGTCCTAGTTTTTTTGGAATCAATACATTTCTTGCATATCCATCACTTACTTCAATAAGCTCATCTTTTTTGCCAAGTTTTTTTACATTTTCAAGCAACACTATTTTCATTTACTTTTCCTCCGATAACTCACTATCAATTACACTCTTAATCTGATTTACAGCATCTTCAAATGATTCAGCACTTATCGTAGCTCCAGCAGAGCTTCTATGTCCACCACCACCAAGTTTTTCCATAAGCACTTGTACATTTACATCATCAATCGATCTACTTGATATAGCATAATTTTCTCCATCCTTAGTAATTACGAAGCTTGCCTTTACATCTTTAATATTAATTAATTCATTTGCGATTTCTGCTTTTGCAACATTTTCTTCTATAGTACTACCCACATCTTCCAAAATCGCAAATGCATAACCATCTCTATAGTTTTCAGCATGGCTTACTACTTGATTCTTCAAATTCTCAAATTCAAAATCAACTCTTAGCATCTTTCTAACTCTATCTGAATCTGCACCTTTCTTACGTAAGAATGATGCTGCGTCAAAAGTCTTAGCAGATGTCTGGAACGTGAAATACATAGTATCTAACATTATACCAGCAAGCATAGTATCTGCTTCAAGAGGCCTTATCTTAAGCCTATCATCAAAGTAATTCATTATTTCTGACACTAATTCGCAAGCAGAAGATGCACCTGCATCTATATATGAAAGTATCGCATCACTGATTGAATTCTGTGATATTCTATGATGATCAAATACAACTATGTCAAGTCCCTTATCAAATAATCTCTTTTCATCAGAAATCTTATTGGTATTATGATCTACAACTACAAGTAAAGTATCTTCATCAGCAAAGTTCACTGCATCGTCACCTGTGATAAACATATCTCTATCATAGAGATCACTATTTATAAACTTCTGCATCATTTCCATAACTGCATTTGTCAATGAATTAATAACTATATGCACGTCTTTTGCAAGATGCTTAGCCATCAAATAAGTACCTATACAAGCACCAAAGGAATCAAAATCTCCATTTCTATGTCCCATTATAAGCACTTTGTCCTTCATATCTAATGTTTCTCTGAATGATGTTGCTTTAACCCTTGCCCTTACTCTTGCATTAGTAGTATTTGATGCTGACTTACCTCCAAAGAAAAGTGTCTCCTGCCCTTTTTTAACAACAGCCTGATCTCCACCTCTGCCAAGTGCCATATCAATTGCCACTCTTGCAAGTTCATGGTTACTTTCTATGCTTTTTCCCTCATAACCAACACCTATAGAGAGTGTCAACGGGATATTATCACCACCGATTATTTCTTTAGTTTGTTCAAGTATTGAGAATTTATCCCCCATCATATCTTCTAGATCTGATTTTGTAGTAACGAAGAAATATTTATCTTTCTCAAGTTTTTTAAGTATACCCGAATTATAAGAAATATATCTAGTTAATTTTCTATCAACCATAGCTATAAGCATAGAGGCCTTTGAATCCTCCATGTTTTCTGCCACTTCATAATAGTTATCTATGTATATAAAACCAGTAACCTGCTTATTATTATCACTTTCCTGTTTCAAAACATAATACTCTGTCTCATCATATAGATAGAGCATTATTACCTTTTCGCTACCAGTATATAATCTCCTTACCTCATCACCACCTAGTTCATTCAAATCAACCATGCGAAGATGAACTTTATACTTTCTATCGTGTAAGGCAGTAAGCAAGTCTATTTTTTCATTTGTAAGATTAGAAACTATTCCCTTGTTCAACTCAGGGAATATTTCTCTTATATTCCTTCCAACTTCAGCATATTTTGATATGTCAAGGAATCTGTCATTTGCCCAAAGTATCCTTCCTTCCAAATCAAGCACTGCATGTGGTAAATCAATTTTTGAAAAGTATATTCTTTGCCTATTTGATAAACTTTCAGCAAGTTTCATAACGGCCGGTTTCAAATTGTTGTATTTTATAGCCCTTAAATATATAGCAAACAATATATAAATGGCCACAAAAACAAATAAAACACCACCTGTGTTGCTATCAAAAGCGAATACAATAATTGTAACCAACACAAAATATAGCCCAACTATTATAGGCCAATTTAGGTATAGTCCAAGTATACCCTTTGAGTTTCTCTTATTCATAGCATTAATTTTATCATAAATCACAAAATAAAGAAACAATAAATATTAGACATAAATTTTGCATTTTTACTGTATTTTATACATATTTTAGTAAACTAGCTTTATTGTATTAATGGGGTATTTATGATAAAATCAAACTTGCAATATGAATAATGATATAAGTAAAAATCCATATAAGACAAGAGAGGGTGGCTGTACATGCACCGTTTTTGTACCATACGACTGTAATAACAATTGCCCCTTCTGTGTAAATAAAAAAGAATATGCTGACACCAGTAGTTTTAGTCTTAAAAAAATCATTAGCAGTATAAAACTTATTAATGAAATCACTCCAAAATGTGACTTCGTATTTACAGGTGGAGAACCACTTGCCAATCTCAATTCTTTACAAATGATGCTTGATGTTATTCCTCGCACACACAATATATATATCAACACTACTTTCCCAGTTCAATCAAATATTAGTGGGGAACAAGTATTAAATTTTATTGATACCAATAAAGATAAGATAACTTGTGTAAATATTTCAAGGCACATTCAACCATATATAGAAGAATCTCCTGACGAACTTATATCGAGGATTCCCACAAGGAAAAGAATTAATTGTGTCTTATATAAAAATTACAATAGAGACAATAAACTATATGATTTTGCCAATCGCTTTGGCAGATTACAAATACCTATACAATTTAGATATGACTACACTGAGACTACTATTCAAAACTTATATGAAATTGACAATGACCCCATCTTACAAGATTTAATGAAACATTTTACCTACATTGGCCTTGATGGATGTAGAATGCGAAATGGTTTTCATTTCAAATACTATATTAACGAAATAAATAAATGGCAAAGAATGACCTATCACAAAACATTGCCATATTCAACAATTACTGAAAAAGATGAAAAAGATGGCATCACCTATGACATACTTTATGACATACTAATTAAACAAAATGGAGATTTTCACTCAGATTGGACTAACGTGCCACTTGATATAGAAAAATACAAAAAAGTTAAATTTGAGCCTTATGATTTAAAATTTATTTATAAAAATGAAAAAGAGTGGGTTGATTAATCCCACTCTTTTTTTATTCTTTAATACTATTCTATCATTACATTTAAATCTACAAAATCTTTTACTCCGTCAACTATACCCACTTCACTAAACTGCCAATACTTAAAGTTGTATGGCGTCTGAGGAATCTTACTATAGTCTGCATACCATATTTCATAATCTTTAAGTTTCTCCATATCAAAATAATAATCTTCCCATACCATATTGCTATATATAGCAGGTGTGAAGCCCGCTTTCTTTACCTCTTCACAAAATGCTATAGCATTATTAGTAAATTGATCGCCCTCTACATTATCCGTCCTTGCAATCTCAGCCTTCACAGTCTCAGGATCAAATATTAATGGCAAATCAAGCCCATAATCTTTAACTAAGTCTATAGCAAGTCTAGCTTCCTCTCTCGCCTCTTCCTCATTTATACTTTGAGAAAATACATATGCACCTACTTTCAATCCTGCGTTTCTTGCCAACTTCAAATTCTGGTCTTGCAATTCATCAATAACTAGTCTACCTTGCTTTCCATATCCACGATATGCAATTCTTACAAGTACAAAGTCAAACCCAGCATCCTTAACTTTGATAAAATCCACATCCCCATTATGTCTTGAAATATCTATGCCATAACTCATCTTATGACCAACTGGTGCTTTCTTTGATAATACACCTTCCGGGTCATTCCACTTATAAATATTTTTAGGTACATTTTCATTTATGGTCATTATTTTTTTATTGCCAGCAACATCATAATATGTAAAGTTTCCTATCGTACTCTCAGGTGATGGATGATAAGCGTAATACTTAACACTATGCTCCCTTTTAAGAGCCTTAATCGCAGACGCATCTTCCTTAACCTCATTGTCATATTTGACACTCTCACCAAGTGAAAATGTTACATTGATAACTTTGCTATCATCATTATTCAATTCATTTTGAGTCTCCACAGTTTCTACATTAGTAACGCTTGCAGTTTTTTTACCACATGAAACAGTTGCAAAAACTATAATCATAAATAGCAATATACTCTTTTTCATACTCACCTCTTATTATGTCCCCCACCTATAAATCTACTCTAAATGTAGATTTTTGTCAAATGCCAAATTTATCTATTTAGTAATTTTTGTTCCACTCTCTCCTCTAAGTGCACATTTTGCATTTTTAAGGTCAGCTATTATTGCTTCTCCACCTGTCTCTGCAAATCCCATACAAGCGATAACCTTTGGAAGCATAGAACCTGGAGCAAACTGTTTTTCCTCTATGTATTTTTTGCATTCATCAATTGTCATAGTGGCAAGTTGTTTCTGATCTGGTTTACCATAATTTATACATACTCTTTCAACTGCAGTAAGTATAAATAATGAATCCGCTTTTATAATCTCTGCCAACTTTGCTGATGCAAAATCCTTATCAATAACTGCTGGCACACCAACTAATTTCCCATTTTTATCTATAACTGGTATACCGCCTCCACCTACTGTTATAACTACATGTCCTTTATCAATTAAATCATTAATTATATTCTTTTCTTCCACATCTATTGGCTTTGGACTAGCTACAACTCTTCTGTATCCACGGCCAGCATCCTCTACAAATGTATATCCTTTTTCAGTAGCAATTTTATCTGCAGTTTCCTTATCATAGAATGAACCAATTGGCTTTGTTGGTTTACTAAATGCTTCATCATTTTCATCAACTACAACTTGAGTGACTACACAGGCTACATCTTTATTGATATTTCTCTTTTTAAGTTCATTTCCAATAGCATTTTGCAAATGATAACCTATGTAACCTTGACTCATGGCCCCACATTCTGGAAATGGCATTTCTCCCTTTACCTTTCCTTCTTCATAGGCGTAATTCATACCAAGGTTAATCATGCCAACTTGTGGTCCATTGCCATGGGCTATCACCACTTGATTTCCATCTTCAATCAAATCAACTATTGGTTTAGCAGTCTCTTCAACTAGTTTTAATTGTTCTGCTGCTGTATCACCTAAAGCATTACCACCTAGTGCTATAACTATTTTTTTCATAACCACTCCTTTATAGGGATTCTATGCCCTATGCTTTATACTTCATCACATCTGTTATCTTGTCGTAGCTGAAACCTTTTCTAAATAAATATGCAAGTAACTTTTGCCTTGTTTTTGGGTCCATATTCTTTTCAATTTCATAATACTCAGGACATTTCTTTAATAACAATTTTTTTATGATACTTTCTTCATCAAATGCATCGCTTGAGTCTTCAAATACTTCATCAATTATGTTCTTTTTAATACCTTTCTGATATAGTTTTTGTTTTAAGACTTTGATAGAATAAGTATTCTTATGCAATTCTATAAATCTTTTTGCATAATCTGTATCATTAATAAAATTATGTTTTTTAAAAAACTTGATTGTCTCTTCAATTACATCATCACTATATTTATTACTCTGTTTTAATTTATCTCTAAGTTGTT
>OMRR01000181.1 GCA_900313535.1 uncultured Eubacteriales bacterium | reverse complement strand
TTCTCCAATAATTCAATAATTCATTTCTAACTATAGTTCCATTTGGGAGGAAGAATGGGAAGCCAGGACCATAATCGCTTAACATAAATAGACCTAGTTCCTTACCAAGTTTTCTATGATCTCTTTTCTTTGCCTCCTCCATCATAGTAATATAATTATCTAATTCCTCTTTTTTAAAGAAAGCGGTCGCATAGAGACGTGTAAGCATTTTGTTGTGCTCATCTCCGCGCCAATACGCACCAGCAACTGACATAATTTTAAAATGTTTAAAATCTGAAGTATGGAGTAAATGTGAACCTCCACACAAATCTATAAAATCATTTTGTTTTGCAAAATAAACTTTCTCATCACTTGGTAAATCTTCTACAAGCATAACCTTATAGTCTTCATTTCTATCTTTAAAGAATTTAATTGCCTCTGCCCTATCCATAGTATATCTTTCCATAGTGGCATTTTCTTTAATTATCTTCTTCATTTCCTCTTCTATCTTAGGGAAATCTTCATCAGATATCTTTGTATCACCAAAATCAATATCATAATAAAAACCATTCTCAATAAATGGTCCTATAGCAAGTTTAGCATTCGGATATAATCTCTTAATGGCGTCTGCCATTACATGGCTTCCTGTATGTCTAAGTGTTTGCAATGCATAAATATCACTTTGGTCATAATCCTTAGTGCTTCCATCTTTTTCAATTATTCTTATCATAACTACCTCTCTTAAATAAATAAAGCCAATAAAACTAGGCTAAAAAACTTGTCAATTTATTAGCTATATCTATTTTAATATATCTTGTAATAAATATCAATATAATATAAATTAGCAATACAATATATGTTATATAGTCTATTCTCTTATATTTTAAGGGTTTTAACTTAGTTCTTATAGTATCTCTAGAATAGCATCTAGATTCCATAGCATATGCAAGGTCATTTGCTCTTCTAAAGGCAGAAATAAACAATGGTACCAAAAGTGGAACAAGAGCCTTTGCCTTCTCAATTAAATTGCCTTTATCAAAATCAGCGCCTCTTGACATCTGAGCCTTCATTATTTTATCAACTTCTTCTATCAATATAGGTATAAATCTTAAAGAAATAGACATCATAAGTGCTATCTCAGCCACTGGAACTTTAAACACCTTAAGAAATGATAGGCCTTTCTCAAGCCCATCTGTCAGTTTGCTTGGGGTAGTAGTTAGTGTGAGTATGGAAGAACCTATGACAAGATATACAAGTCGTATTGCCATCTTTATTGCTATAATTAGTCCTTCCTTTGTTATAGTTAATGGCCCAAGTGCAAGCAGCTTAACACCTGGCGTCAAAAACAAATTAAAAGCAATTGATATAAATAGCAACATAAGCAAAGACTTTAGTCCTCGGATAATAAAAGCAAATGGTACTTTACACAAATATATTATCAAAACAAGAAACATAGTTGCTAAAATATATGCAAATATGTTTGTAGATATAAATAGTGAAATTAGAAATACAAAAGTTGCTACAAGCTTTACTCTTGGATCAAGTGAATGTATAACACTATCCTTTTTGTAATATTGTCCAATTGTTATATCTTTAATCATTTTAATCTATTTAAAGACTCAAGTAAGTCATTGAATTTTAATTTATTCTTATCAATTGAATAGCCCATATCAATCACTTTATTGTATATTCTAATTGCATATGGCATGTCTAAATTACATTTTTCCATAGTCTCTTTATTAGATAATATGTCAAATGGAAAACCTTTAGATATAAGTTTTCCATCATTTAACACCAATACTTTCTTTGCATATTCAACAACATCATCAAGATTATGAGTAATGAAAATTATAGTTTTACCAAATTCCTCATTTAATCTTTTAAGCATTTGATAGAAATGTCTTTTGGAAACTGAATCTAAACCAGCATCAGGCTCATCAAAAATCAAAATTTCTGGATCCATTACAAATACACCAGCAAATGCAACTTTTCTCTTTTCGCCACCAGATAAATTAAATGGAGTTTCATCTTTTAAATGTTCTATATTAAATATTTTTAAAACTTCCAATGCTTTATTTGTTGCGTCTTCTCTAGAAAGACCTTTTTTAATTGCTCCAAAAGCTACGTCTTCTAAAACAGTCTCAGAGAACAATTGGTAATCAGGATACTGAAATACTATCCCACATTTAAATCTAAGTTCTGTCAAATTAAAGTCTTTATCATATATACTTTTATTTCTATACAATATATCTCCACTATTCGCCTTATATAAACCATTTAAATGGCTTATAAGAGTGCTCTTGCCACTACCAGATTCTCCTATAAGTGCTATAAAATCTTTTTCTTGCACATCAAAAGAAATATCATCAATAGCATACTTTGATGATGTATCATATTGGTCATAACGATATTTAATATTATTTACTTCAAGTATTGGCATAATTCATCAACACTTAATTCATTTCCGACTAATGCTTTACCTTTCTTTTTCAATTCTGTAGCCATCATTGGTATATATGGAAGTTCAATACCACTATTATTCAATATCTCCTCTTTTAATAAAACATTTTTAGGTGTGTCATCAAGCACAACCTTACCCTTGTTTAACACTATAACTCGATCAGCATATGTAATCTCTTCTATGTAGTGCGATATAAGTATTACCGTAATTTTTTCTTCTTTATTTAACTTTTTTACTTTATCTAGTAAATCTCTTCTTCCATTTTTGTCTATCATACTCGTTGGTTCATCAAGTACTATAATCTTTGATTTCATGGCTAATATACCTGCTATAGAAACTTTCTGTTTCTGTCCCCCAGATAATTTAGATGTCATAGCCTCTCTAAGTTCTTGTATGCCAAGAGATTTAAGCGACTCATCAATTCTCCTATTCATCTCATCAGATGGGATTGCAAGATTTTCCATGCCAAACGCCACATCCTCTTCTACTATGCTTGCCACAATCTGATTATCAGGATTTTGAAATGCCATACCTATATTTTTACGTATGTTTATAATATCATCCTCATTTTGGGTATTCATCCCATATATATTAACTTTGCCACTAGTTGGTAGAATCAGTGCATTTAAACATTTTGCAAGAGTTGATTTGCCACTTCCATTTTTTCCAAGTATGCAAACAAACTCTCCTTCATTAATTGAAAGAGATATGTTGTCAATCGCTCTCTTCTTTGATATAGTCTCGCCTTCAGTATTTAAAATGTCAAAGTCAACTATTAAATTTTCAATCTTTATGTTTTCCAAAATAAATATAATGGGCGGCAATTCGCCGCCCAAAAAATAAAAAATTAATTACTAAAAATGAAAAGAATTACTTTATTAATTAATTTTAGCTTTGAATCCATCTTCCGTCACTTCCTACATTGAAGCCATTTATAGTAGTATTAGTAGCCATATAGCCATATAGCCCTTGAGTAGTACCCTTTGGATAGAAATAATAGAATGCAGCATTACCATTTCCATCAGCGATTTGCTTCCATCCAGTAACCATTACTCCCTTTTCATCAAAATAGAAATATTTATTTTCGTATTTGATCCATGAATTGCACAACATAGCACCATAGTTATCGCCTGATGTAATATCAAAGTAGTAATATGTATCATTTAAATTAATCCAACCAGTAATCATTGTACCATCTGTACCGAGATAATAGGTTCTATTATTTATATTTTGTACTCCCACTTTCATCTCGCCTCTCTCATCAAGATAGTACCATTTATTTTGCCATTGAACCCAATTATTCTTTACCATCTGGCCATCAGGCCTATAGAAATACCATACATTGTTCATTTGCACCCAACCAGCGTTCATATTTCCACTATTATTTGAATAGCCGTATCCACCTTGTGCAATAAGTGACACAATAGATGCATCGACATTTATACTTCCAGATTCTACATATTCAGAATTTTTTCCATATTGCGCTTGATTATCGTTTCCAGCAACTGTTCTAACTTTAAACGAATAATCACCTTCTCTTGTGAAATAGCCACTAAAATTGTAACTATTTCCTCTATACTTATCTACTCTTGCAACCACTGATTGATTACGATATAAAACTATATCATAATATCCTGAATCACATACATTTGGAGAATCCCACCTTGCATTGCCTCTTTCATCTTTCCAATATGCATTTTCAGGTGCATTAAATGTTCCTTTTAAACCTTTAAGTGAAAATACAACCTTTAAATTTGAAGTTGACAACCTTGAAGCTGATATGAATGTTCCATTTGATATATAACATGTAGATGATGAGTATGAACTCAAAAACCTATAATAATAGTCATTGTTACCACTGTGTTCTGGATATTCTTCTGTAACTAAGTACACCACAATCCTAGGTGTGCCACCAATCTCAAAATCATGGTCACCCTGAGAATACCATTCACATGATTCAATTGTATACTTTTTTGGTTCAACACGGTTTAAATACACCATGCAACTAGTATCACCATCATTGTCGTAGGTGATATCAGGTAAACCATCATTCTTTATTGACTCATAATCAAAATTGAAATTTGTTCTTATGCTTATAGAATTTATATCTTTATAAATTACGCTGGCATTAACAACCATAGTAGCACAAAACAAAACTACTACTACAAATAAGATAGCAATTATCTTTTTATTTAGCTTCATCAATTACTCCTTTCAAAGTCTCAAATAAAAAAGCAATAAGACATTGCCCTCCCCTTATTTTCTAATTATATATATGCAGTAATATTACCCTATTTTTAGGCTTTTGTCAATGTTTTTCACAATTTATTCACAGGTTTTTAACAATTAAAATGGGCGGCACAACCACCCAAATTAATTATATATACATATTCTCTTTTAGCTCTTCTCTACTCAAAAATGGTGCCATATCTTCAAGCGGTGGGCTTTCTATCTCGCCTTTACTATTACGCCTGCCACTGCTTTTAGGTTCCCATGTTTGCGTTTCATTTGTAAATACTTCAATAACCGCCGGCTCATCGCTTTTCAAGGCATCTATAATAATTCTGTCCAAATTCTTATTGTCTTTAATTGAATAATACTTAAGTCCAAATGCAGTTATAACTTTTTTATAATTTGGAAATGACAAGTCTCCTGATTCTGGACCTATTCCCACATATCTCTTATTAAATAAATTAGTTTGAGTTATACGCAACGAATGGTATCCGTTATTATTAATTATAAAAAGTTTTACTGGAAGTTTATTTGTCACTAAAGTTTGAAGTTCTTGTATATTCATCATGAGGCCACCATCACCTTCAAATGCAATAACCTGCTTCTTATTATTTGCTATACATGCACCAATTGATGCAGGGAGTCCATAACCCATAGATGCTATGACATTATTATTTATAAATCTTGTACCTTTTTTAATTATATAACTCTGATGTCCCGCTACACAACTTGCACCACTTGTAGCAACAGATACTGATCCTTCTTTAAGGTTCTTAGATAATGCATCAAAGAATGCGTATACATTTACTTTATCTTTATCAACATACTTCTTCTTATCAACTACTGGATATTTTTGTTTCCAAAGTATGCATTGTTTGTTCCAATCACTATTTGTAAAAAGTTTAGTAACTTTATTTTTTTCTAAGTACTTATCAAAAGCACATATAAATTCTTTAGCATCAGCATGTACTTTCATATCAACATGAAGTGTATGCTTCTTAAACTCTTCCTTGTCAATATCAACCATCACTACTTTAGCTGCCCTTGCCCAATCCTTATAATTATATCCAGTTTGTCTGATTGAGATTCTTGTACCTATCGCTATGACCAAGTCAGAGTTTTGGACTGCAAAGTTTCCAGCTCTATCACCCATATTGCCTGCGCGTCCACAATACAAATCATTATCAGTCTCTATCAAATCTATAGAATCCCAATATGTTACAACTGGTATATTAAGTTTCTTAATTAACTTTCTAAATTCAGTGAAACTATTTGAGAGTCTTACTCCAAAGCCTGGATAAATAACGGGTCTTTTTGCCTTAGCAATTAATGAAACAATTTTCTTTATGTCTATTTCTTTTACTTTTGAAGGAATAATTTTATCATCACTCTTTTGATTTGCGCTTCCAAAATATGATTTTAACTTGCTATCTTCTATCATCATTCCTTGAAAATTTACAGGCACATCTATCCAAACTGGTCCCATACGACCAGTGGTAGCAAGATGAAATGATCTTTCAAGTTCAAATCTTATATCATTTGGGTTTTCTATAGACACTGCATATTTAGTCATGTTCTTTACAGATGTAACAATGTCAAACTCCTGATCACCCATAGATCGAAGAACGGCACCTGTTTTTTTCTTTTCATATCTTGCAGATGTATCATATCTAACTTGACCACTTACCACTATCATAGGCACTGAATCAAGATAGGCAGATGCTACACCATTAAGTGCATTTATGCCACCAGGTCCAGTTGTAACACACAAAAGAGCCGGTTTATTATTTATACGAGCATAACAATCAGCAGCAATTCCAGATGCTTGTTCATGATGATTATAAAGCATCTTAAGATGAGCCTTATGACCGAAGGCATCATTTAGGTGCATGGCACCGCCGCCAATTACTGTGAAACCTTGGCTTACGCCATGTTCAACCAAAAAATTTGCAATATAGTCTGCTAATCTTATCATTTATATATTTTACTCCTATGCTCTACATCAATAGCAATAATTACTAATTCATTCTCTTTAATTTCTACAAGTAATCTATAACTACCAATTCTATATCTCCAATAAGCTTTTAAATTCGCTTTAAGACCTTTCCCAAAACTCTTAGGGTCTTCACAATTCATAAGGTGTTTTTTAATCCATTTTAATATTATAAATTTTGTGGAATTATCAAATTTCTCAAGTTTTGTTTCAAATTTTTTATCGTAAATAACTTTATACATTTATACACCATATTTGTTAAAAAGCTCTTCAATAGGTTTGTATTTAACTAAACCCATTTTCTTTCTCTCTTCATAGTCTTTGATTACATTTAAATCATATTCATCTTCAATTTTTTCAAATATAGTTTTTTTTATCCAAGATGAAATGCCACAATTATTCAATTTAGACACTTTAGAAATTGCTTTTTTTTCTTCATCATTTACTCTAATAGCTATCATGGATGTCATAATTTGATACCTCCAATGTTATACTTATGTATAACATTATATAGTGCTTTTTAATATGTGTCAATCATTATTTTTAAAGATTAATACCAATATAAAAGGGCGGATATCCGCCCAACGATTTTGCTATGGCATCCAAGCTCCATCAGTTCCAACTTTATAGCCATCAGGTGTTATAGTATTTTCAAGCATTCTACCGCCCATATCAAAATAGTAATATGCTCCATCAATTTTTTTCCAACCATATATCATTTTTCCAATATCAATAGTATTTGCTTCTTCAAAATAATAATATTTTCCATCCTTATCTTTAACCCAACCAGTCTGCATTTTTCCATCTTTATCAAAATAATATGCAAAACTGCTCATTTGTCCAGTAAATAAATTTATATTATCAATAGTACAAACTGTATCTTTAATAATATTAAAGTTTTGAATGTTTATAAGATTAAATGAATTTTGTATATAATTATATACAAATACAACTTCATTTATATTATGCTTTTCAACCTTAATTTCAATAGTTGGTATATTAAATGTAGTTTCTTCAGTTGTAGAATAATTCTTATTGCTATAAACTTTTGCGCTACCATTCATACTTTGACCAGCCGAACTACTACTACTCGACGAACTACTACCACTTGAATTACTATAATTTGTTGTGCTTTTATTAGTACTTGAATTATTTTGTGCTACACTTTGGCTGCTACTTGACGATGTTGAACTATTATTTGATGAAATTACATTACTGCTTACATCATTAGTGTTGTTTTGATTAATAGTATCTTGTTGACTACTAACTATACTATTATTATCACTAGTTTTATTAGTTGACACAATATTGATATTGTCATTGTCATCGTTTTCATTGTTATTATTGCTATTATCGTTATTATTTGACTTCTCAAATTTAGGCACTTCACCACTATTTATATTTCCAAATCTCAGTGTGTCAATACTCTCATTTTTTTGATTGAACGTCGGTATAAGAAAATACATTTCTCCAGAATATTTATATTCATTAAATTGAGGCGCTCTTTGTAAAGTAGAATCTTGATCTACAATTTTAATTTTACTACCAAGCATCTCATAAACTATACCTGTATGACCATCACCACTTGCTGCTGGTCCAGTTTTTCCTTTCCATACTACTATATCACCAGGTTGTGGTTCATACTCATTAGATGTTTTTCTTATAAAGCCTACTGGTAACTCACTAACAGCAAAATCATTAATTGACATATTTCTAAAATAGTCACCTGTTATATGTCTTATATATCTAAGTAAAACATCAACTTCATCATAACCACCTACACCATTATAATCAATAGCAATACCTGAACTTACCCACTTATTTAATAATTCTTTTACAGTAGCTTGTGACCAACCACTGCCTGGCTCAACAATTTCCTCGTCAATAATAGAGTTTTGTAGTTTTTGACTATTATTTATACTATCATCATTTGAACCTATATTATCATCTGGAATATTGTAATGCCAACCATATTGGAAACTATCATTATATTTATATAAATCCACATCTCTGATTTTTACAATTGGACGATAACCATTAGGCCAATCAGCATTATAATTACCTTCTGCAATTTTTAGTTTGTTTCCATTTCGATCTAAACATACATACCAATGTTGATCCCCTGCTCCATCTCCCCATTTTTTATATATTACATCTCCTGAACGGATTTCATCCTTATTATCAAAATATTCTCCATCTTGTGGCTTATTCAAGCCATAACAATAATGAACAAATTCTTGACAATATGAAGCACAACCTCCCATTGACCAATTTCCATAATTTGACACTTTATCATTTCCCCAAGAAATTCCATCTTTAAATCTACTATCACTTATAAATTCTTCAAATTTTTTATTCATGCAAAATACATTTGTGGATAAAAATATTGAAAAGCAAAATGTAATTATTATTGAAATTGTAATTAATTTTTTCATAAATACTCCTCATCGGGCTCGCAATGCTCACCCCTACAATTAGTAAATACTATTCACACCTACAGGGGCTCGTATAACTCGCCCATACA
>OMRR01000184.1 GCA_900313535.1 uncultured Eubacteriales bacterium | reverse complement strand
TCTCTGTCTTCCTGGTGCCATATTAACTAACTATTTTGTACCTCGTATATATCTTTATATAATTCGCAATTATTTAATAAGTTTTCATGAGTATCAAAAGCGATAACTCTTCCATTGTCCATAACTATAATTCTATCGCAATCTTTTATAGATATTATTCTTTGAGAAATTATAAGTTTAGTAGTATTTGGAAGTTTATTCTTAAGCCCATCTCTGATGCGAGCATCAGTTTTAGTATCAACTGCAGACGTAGAATCGTCGAAAATCAATATCTTTGGTTTTTTAATAATAGTTCTTGCAATTGATAGTCTTTGTTTTTGTCCACCAGAGAAATTAGTACCACCTTGCTCTACCTTTGAATTAAATCCGTCTTCTTTCTCATTGATAAATTCAAGTGCACAAGCAATATCACATGCTTCTGTCATATCTTCAAAACTTGCATGTTCATTGCCAAATTTTAGATTGCTTTCAATAGTTCCAGAGAATAACACATTTTTCTGAAGAACTATACCTATAGATTTTCTTAATGACTCAATATCATAATCTTTTACATTAATACCAGCAACTTTTAATTCACCATCAGAGACATCATATAATCTTGGTATTAAGTTTACAAAACTTGACTTACCAGTTCCTGTACCACCGATAATTCCTATCATTTCTCCACTATTAATCTTTATATTTATATCTTTAAGTACTCTATTTTTTGCATCAGCTTTATATTTAAATGATACATTATTAAATTCAATAGATCCATCTTTGATATTATATATAGGATGGTCATTATTTTTTATGCTTGCCTCTTCCATCAATACTTCTTTTACTCTTTCAACTGAAGCTTGAGATATGACAAGCATTACATAAATCATACTTATAAACATAAGGCTCATTAATAATTGCATACCATATGTTATCAAACTAGTAAGTTTACCAATAGTCAAACCAAGTGCTGGATTATCTCCAGATGCTATTATTGCTTTAGCACCAAACCATGCAATAAATATAATTGCAGTATACATTGATATATTCATAAGTGGATCCCATAAAGCTACATATGTTTCAGCTTTTACAGAATAATCATATATATCATCTGCAGATTTTTTCATCTTCTTAAATTCAAAGTTTTCTCTATTGAATGTTTTTACTACTCTTATACCATGAATATTTTCAGACATTATATTATTTAAACTATCAAAAGCAGCAAACATTTTTTCAAATACTGGCATTGCGAGCCTTGAAAGCATAATGAACGATGCAAGAATTACAGGTACAATAGCTGTAAACACTAAAGCAATTTTTACATTGATTGAATATGAAAATGCTAATGAGAAGAAAAACATTCCTATAGCTCTTATAGCACCTCTTATAACCATTTGGAAAGATCTTTGTATATTTGCTATGTCGGTAGTGCTTCTTGTGACAAGTGAACCTGTAGAAAATTTATCTATATTTGCAAATGAAAAAATTTGAAGTTTGTTAAATAATTTTTCCCTTACATCATATGCAAATTCTGTACTTGCTTTTACAGCAAAAAATGCACAAAGGCTTCCGCAAATTGCTTGCCCTGTAACTAATACAATTATATAAATACCAAATCTAACAACATTATCAATATTACTTTGCTCTATACCATTGTCAATTAATCTCGCCATCATAAATGGAACAAAAATTTCAAATCCTGATTCAAGCAAAATAAATACCATAGAGAGTATGGACTCTTTCTTTACTTTAGCTATACTTTTTTTAAAAACTCCAAACATTATTCAATATCAAATGTGATTTTTATAAGTTTATTTTTATCAACTAAATTAACAAATTTATATGATAAATTTCTATATTTCTTTGCCTCATCTATTTTACTACATTTTAGTATAATTTTTCTATAATAAATATCTTTAATTCTTTCTGGATTAGCCTTAGTAGGACCTAAAATACTTGCATTTGTATCATTTTTTGTGTTTAGAAACAATTTTAAGTCATTGCAAATTTTATTTAAATATGACTCATTTTCACTGCTTACGTTAATAATTAGTAAGTTCGAAAATGGTGGATAATTAAGTTTTTTACGATATTTTATCTCATTTTCATAGAATTCCTCATAATCTTGTTTAACTATCATTTGCATTACGAAATTATCTATGTCATAGCCTTGAATTATAGATTCGCCTTCTATCTTTCTACCACTTCTACCTACACATTGTGTAAGCATTGAAAATGAGTTTTCAGAAGATTTATAACTCTCATTATATAATGTGAGATCTGCTCTCATTACAGCTACCAATGTCACAAGTGGGAAGTCGTGGCCTTTA
This sequence comes from uncultured Eubacteriales bacterium, assembly GCA_900313535.1. Taxonomy (GTDB): domain Bacteria; phylum Bacillota; class Clostridia; order Lachnospirales; family Lachnospiraceae; genus UBA3633. The sequence continues at coordinate 3,360 of OMRR01000184.1, read as the reverse complement.
ACAATCATTTGCGTTCCAATAAGTATATCTGCTTCATGATTGGCAAACTTTTCTATAATCTTATCGTGTCCATCTTTCTCTTTAGTTGTATCTCTGTCCATCCTAAGTATTCTCGCATTTGGAAATAATTCTATACATAATTCTTCAAGCTTTTCAGTGCCTATTCCATACTTTTCTATATCATCCGACTTACAATTCGGACATAACATTGGTTCATTAATCTCATATCCACAGTAATGACATCTAAGTTTTCCATCATTGTGAGATACTAATGCCACATCGCAATGAGGACATTTATATGTTTCACCACACTCTTTACATGTAAATATAGTGTTATATCCTCTCCTATTCATGTAAAGCATTATTTGTTCTTTTTTACTTAATCTATCATTAATCTTATCAACTAATAATCGTGAAAAGATACTATAGTTTCCATTTTTAATTTCATTTTTCATATCTACTAAAGTAACTAATGGCAAAATTGAATTTGCTCTTTTACTTAATTTATGAAAATGAATAATATTATCTTTGTTATTTGCATTATAATATAAATCTATATTTGGAGTAGCTGAAAGTGATATTAATGTAGCATTTTGCTCTTTGCATCTAAACCTTGCTACATCTAAAGTATTATACCTTGGGGCATTTTCTGATTTGTATGACGAATCATTTACTTCATCAATAACTACAAGTCCAAGATTTTCAAATGGAGCAAATATAGCACTTCTTGGTCCAACTAATATCTTTGTCTCACCACTTTCACATTTCTTATATTGAATATATTTGTCACCTTCACTCATTCTCGAATGAATTATGGCTATATTTTCACTAAACTTTTCTTTTAATCTTATTACAGTTTGATGAGTCAATGCTATCTCAGGAATCAGCACTATAACTTGTTTATTATTCTTTAAATTTTCTTCAATAATTTTAATATAAACTTCTGTTTTGCCCGAGCCAGTAACACCATATATTAAATGTTCATTAAACAACTTATCATTTTGTATACTAATTATATCATTAACTATACTCTTTTGTTCCTCATTTAATTCTATTTCATCTCTCTGTAACTTTAAACTATCATTAACTTTATATTTTGAAATTGCATCAATTTGCCTAGAATTTTTTCTAACTATTTTTTTTACAGGCAAGACCGTATTTAAGCAAATTTGTATAGGACAATAATACTCTTTACATAAAAATATTGCCATTTTTAAAAGTATTTCATTTGCAGCAATTTTATTATTAGCTATCCTTAAAATATATTTTAACTTATCTATTGCATTGCTGTCTTTAAAATACTTATCGTTTTTATAAAAATTCTTTTCTTTTAGTTGTTCTAGACTTAAAATTTCTAATACAAAGCCTTCACTCTCTTTATTGCCTTTGCCAAAAGGAAATATTACCTTATCTCCAGGCTTTAAATCAGAGATTAAATCATCTGGTATTTTATATACAAATGATTTATTTAAAGCATCAGTAGATAAATCAACTATTATATTTGCAAAGTATTCTTTCATACATTATACTTTAATTCACAAATGATATCTAATACAACTTTTCTATCAAGAAATTCAACCTTTTTCCCATTCATTTCCATAAGTGGCTCATGGCCTTTGCCCATCACGCATATTACGTCACCATTCTTATGATTTTTGATTGCATATTTTATAGCATCATATCTATCTTCAATAATTACATAACCATTATCAAGATCGTCTTTTCTTTTATATTTTGTCAAAGTAGTTTCTATATCAGCAATTATATCTATGGTCTTTTCAAATCTTGAATTATCTGCAGTTAAAATAACAAAATCAGCAAGTTTACCAGTAACTTCACCCATTCCATATCTTCTATCTTTAGACCTATTGCCACCGCAACCATATACAGTTACAATTCTTTTCGGGTTTTCTTCTTTGATTGTATTTAAAAATTTCAATGCTCCATTATTTTCATATGAAAAATCTACAATAACTTTAAACTCATCATTTTTAAATACTGTCTCACATCTACCTGGAACTATAGTTTCATAAAGTGCAGTCCTTATCGTAGAATCATCAATCCCTACTGCCTTACCAAAAGTATATGCAAGATTAGCATTGTCAATGTTATACTCACCTGGAATTTGTAAATCGAATCTTATTCTTTCTTTCTTTTCATAAACTTTAACATTATTATTTTTACATGCATTAATTACTTCGTTATAATTTGCTGAATCTTGATTAACTATAGCATTTTTACACATAGTAAATATCTTAAGTTTTGAATTCAAATAATCAGTGTAATCAGTGTGTTCATATTCGCCTATATGCTCTGGAAAAATATTTGTCCATACTGCATATTCAAAATTAAAGCCATACAATCTATGATATTTTAAACTTTGAGAAGAAACTTCCATCACAACATATTCTATACCCATATCAAGCATTTTAGCAAAATATTCATGTAAGATATAACTTTCTGGTGTTGTATTATCAGTATATATATGTTCATCACCATAAAATATTCCTACAGTACCTATCATACCGACTTTAAATCCTGCACATGATAATATACTTTTAATCATAAATGTAGTAGTGGTTTTTCCTTTAGTACCAGTGACACCAACAATTTTTAACTTTTTAGAAGGATTATCAAAATAATTATTTGATATGACAGCTAATGCAATTCTTGTATTTTTAACTGACAATACTACCATATTATCATCAAACTGTGATTTTTTTACATATTCATTTCCATCTTCAACAACTAAAACCTTTACACCTTTACTAATAAGTTCACTAATCTTGCTATGAGAATCAAATCTAGATCCATTTAAGCATATAAATAAATCGTTTTTATTTGCAATCTCAGAGTTATAACATAATGAATTAATAGAAACTTCTTTAATGTTCCCACTCAAAACGCTGTACTCTAAGTTACTTATTAGTTTTTCCAAAGATTTTATTGTATTCACTTTGATACTCCGATAATATATTATAAATCATTTTACATATATCAGGTAATACTATGCTCTCATTTCTTTCTACTAGAAGAATTACTATGTCATCTGCTCTTTTAACCTCTTCTTTAATAAATGGTTCTGACATATTTAAAAATGTATTGCAATAAAACTCTTGAAAGTCTTTTGCAAAAAATCTCATTGGCTCTTCTCTAAAAGAGTCACCTACTAAAAATACTTTATGATTCGCACCTTGTTTACAGTGAGTTGTGAATGAATCTTTCATGATATTGTCAATTTGGAAGACTGTTTCATAATCAATATCATTTTTGTAGTTTTCAATAATATATTTAAATGTCTCTGGTAATGTATCAACAGATGTGTTGCCATAATATGCTAAGTCAGCATCTAAAGTAACC
>OMRR01000186.1 GCA_900313535.1 uncultured Eubacteriales bacterium | reverse complement strand
GGCGGACCCGAAATCGTAGGGGCTTTTCATTGCGAGCCCGCAGGTCGAAATCAATTAAATGGCTAAAAAGAGTAGAAAAATGTGGAAAAAGGCACTATGCCTTATTTTTGCGTTTTTATTAAGTATAGAGAGTTTTGCGGCTGTTGTGTCAGATAATGATGGATCTGCTTTCATTACAAAGGCTGAATTTGATAGTTTAAAAAATAACTTTCAATCACAACTAGATGCTTATAATACTGCAATTGATAATAAAATTGATAATGCCATAGCGAGTTATATAAGTGGTATAAATTTAGGAAGGGAAGAATTGGCAGAAAATGTATACGTAGCATTTAAAACAAAAACCGATCAAAACATAAAAGATTTGAGATGGAGTAATAGCACTACATTTTGCCTTAATTTAGCGAATCTTGATTCAAATAAAGGTGATTCGCAAAAAATATTTCAAACTATAGAATGGTATGCTGGATACAAAACTCAAGGTGTTAAGCAAGTGCTTAGTGGTCCGCCTGTTGCTCAAACAAAAGAAAATAGAATAGAAGTAGGAAAAAAGAAAAACATTTTAGGTTGGGGTGAATATGCACCTTCGTGTAAAGTGCAATCTGATCTTATTAGACCAAGGGATAATACTGGTTCAATATATGCTTGGGCACCGACTTCATATGCTAAATTTGCACCAGCTATGAGAAAACAAACTCAAATAAGTCAGGGTGAAAGTTTGAATGGCACTTTTTGGTACTCAGAACTTAATATTATTAAATATTCTGAAACTTTGCCTACTGATTTAACATCCTATAATATGGATATGATATATATAGCACCACTCTCTACTGGAAAAGAAGCTACATTGCCACCAGCACCTGCACCTTCTGATGCAGATTTTACATGGGTAAGTGGCGACGGATATGGTGAAAAAAGATATCATACTGATTCTAGTAGAACTGGTTATGGATCTGCACCAAGTACTTGGTCTAAATCAAGAAATACTTGGTATGGTGCAAGTACTATGCCAGGTGAAGGAGGTGAGTTTTATAATAATTTAACTGCAAGATGGTTTAGAATTTGTGATTATAATTCATTAACATTTGATTCAATAGATAAAAAATATGGCTTTGAATGCCCAATGAAGTGTGGATTACCTATAAGTAATGAAATTCAATTTAAAGCACATGATAAAGTAAAATTAGATATTAAGAGTCCGTTGTCAAGCGGTTACTTTGTTCCATATGTCAGTAAGACGCCTAGTGATACATGGGTTGGAGCAAAAAGTAACTACATGATAGATAAATATGCTATAACTGCAGGTCAAGATAAAAAGATTGAATTAGATATAGATTCTGCTGGTGAATATTATGTATTTGCGGTATGGTTGCCTAGTACAGCCTGTGTGATGCCAGAAGTAACTATCAATAGAGTAATAACTGATAGCAATGCATAGGAGGTTGATAAATGAATTTTTGTAAATGTCTTAAATGTATAGTATTAATAATTGTATTATCAATAAATACTTTTGCTGCAATTGTATCTGATAATGATGGAGCGGCGTTTGTAACTAAAGCAGAGTTTGAAGCATTAAAAGATTCATTTGCTGCACAAATTAATAATTATAACTCAAGTTTAGATGGCAAAATTGATGGAGCCATAGCCAGCTATCTTGCGGGAACTAGATTAAGTAAAAAAGTTATATTGAAAAATACATATTTAAATTATAGACTTTATACCGATCAATATATAAAAGATATTATGTGGACTAAGGCCAATGATTATTGTGTTAAACAAGCTGTAGCAGCTAATGGTGATAAACAAACTCTATGGCAAGATGTTCTTTGGTATAATTTTTATACAATTGGTGATAGTAGTGCCTGGCGTGCTGGCTCTCAACATCTTGTAGGACCAGGATCAACTAAAGAAAGTACAGCAGTTAGAAGAGTAGAAGTGGGAAAGAATAAAAATATAGTTGCTTGGGGCAATTATATTGGTTGGGTTGAATCTATGTCATCAATTACAGCAATAGATGGAGGAAGCTATAGCTTCTTTGGTTGGGTGCCGGTTAAAAATACATACTTCGCACCTGCAATGCGAAAATCTAGAAATGTTTCTCAAGTATTTGGTGGTGGTATTTCAAGTTATCGTGAATATAATTATTTGAAATATTATGAGATTATGCCATCCGAATCAAGCACATTAACATTGTCAAATATTGAAATAGCTCCATTATCGACTAAGAATGAGGGGACTATACCACCAGCACCATCTCCTACATCCGCAGATTTTGTATTAAATAATAGTGGTTACGGAGAGAACGTTTATGGCACTGGTGCGCAAACGGATGTTACTGCGCTTAGTACAACAACATATCCAATAACAAGTACAGCGATTAATAGTCGAATTCTACCAGATAGAGGCGGAAAGATATTTGTTGATGTGGCAGCAAGATGGTTTAGGGTTATTAAATATAATGAATTATCATTTGATTGTATAGATAGCAGTATTGGATTTGCTTGTCCATTTAAGTCTGGACTGCCAGTTACCAATAAAACAACTTTTGGAGGAGATGATAAACTTAAAGTAATAGTTGAGAATTCAGCTTCAAGTGGTTATTTAATTCCTTATGTAAAAACCAGTCCTGATGACACTTGGGACAATAAAAAATCAACATATACTTCAGGCGATAAGTATAAAATTACAGCAGGGGTTAAAAAAGAAATTGAATTAGATTTTAATGAAAAGATTGAAGGTTATATATTCATAGTTTGGCTTCCAAATACAGCGTGCGTTATGCCATCGCTTACGTTAGAACACGAGGTAGTTGCTTAAACTAAAATAAAATGCATTTAATAATTGAAACGGAGATTATTATGTAAAGAACCCCGAAAATTGGACCTAAAAGGAAGTCTAACTTTTAAGGTTTCTATTTACTTTACATAATATAAATGTTATACTTAAAACACCAAAGGGATAAGACTCTGATGATTTGAAAGAATCATCAAATGTT
>OMRR01000189.1 GCA_900313535.1 uncultured Eubacteriales bacterium | reverse complement strand
AATTAAAAACATTTGTAAGTTTGTTGCGACAAGGAATAATTAGTGAAGAGGTTGTTCTAAAAAATCTAAATATTAGTAAAGAAGAGTTAGAGAAAAGAATAAAGGAGTTAGCTATCTAAAATAAATAATTTAAACAATCCGTAAGGGGAGAATAGGGATGAGCCGTCATCCCTATTTTTTTTGTATTAGTCAATAGGGGGTAAATACCCCCTATCTTTTTTATTTTTAAGAGGTTGGTCCTGGGGAGTGGGGAACGAACCCTCTAAAACATAGGGGGCATTATGAATTATCGTAGGGGGCGAACCCAAAATCGTAGGGGCGAGCATTGCGAGCCCGTAGGTCGAAATCAATTAAATGACTAAAAAGAGTAGAAAAATGTGGAAGAAGGCACTATGCCTTATTTTTGCATTTTTATTGAGTATAAATAGTTTTGCAGCGGTGGTATCAGATAATGATGGGTCGGCATTTATAACAAAGGCGGAGTTTGATAGCCTTAAAAATGATTTCCAGTCGCAACTTGATAGTTATAATACTAATATAGATAATAAAATAGATGATGCAATAGCATCATATTTAGCAGGTATAGACATTAAAGCAAAAAGAGAGTTACCTAGTATTTTAAATAATGCAGGTCAAAAATTTATATCATCTAATAGTTGCGGATTTGTATCAACGAGCAAAGGTACCTATAAAAGGTATTTTATTAACATAGGTGTCTGTACTGGAGGTGCAGCAAGTGATGGCAATTATCTTACACAATTACAGTACTTAACAGGAGGTATAAATGCACCTGCTTGGAAAACGCAAAACAGTGCAAAGTATGGAGTGTTTTATTATGGTACTAGTCCTAACAGTGGAGAATATTATGTTAAAAAATATATGAAAGCTTATCCTTACGCTGCAGTTGCTGGGGTAATGACAGATGGTAGGAATGAGGGAACTACAACAACATTTACTATTCCTAACAAAACTTTTACAAGCTCAAACGCAGATGCATTTGGTGCTGGAAATGATACTTGGGAAATTAATGTTGGAAAAGCATATACTGTTAATGTAGTTAAGACATATGGTGTCGAAGATGTATTTACAAGTATTGAACAGGATTATTTGACTGGATATGCACTTGCCGATGCGACACAATACTTTGTTTCCGAAGATGATATTAATAAGCCTGGTAGTCAGTATTGGGATTGTAATAATGATGCTTGTGGATATGAAATTCAAAGTGCCGGTAAAGGCTGGACAACACTTACTAATAATAATACAAAATTAAGAGTTTATAATCATTACTATTATTCTATGAATAGACTTGAAATCCTAAATGAAAAACTTACTGGTATAATGAATGAAAATGTATATTACTATAATGGATGCCCAATATTTAAGACTGATGATAAAGATGGAAAAATTAAATTAAAACTTCACATTGTTAATAGTGGTAATTATCCAACAGTTTTCCAAATTAAAAAGGATAAATTTGATAATTCTACTATTCCGGAAAATGGAAAGACATCTGATTATAAGTGGAATGAAGTTATCAAAGTAGATTCAACAGCGACTGGAGTTGATGTTTCATTGGATTTTGATGTAAAAAAGAAGGAGGTATATTGGATTAAAGCTAGACCACTTTATACTCCTTCAGGAACAGTAACAGAATTTACTTATCCAAGTATAATAACAACAACAAAGATCGAATTTGAAGAAGAAAGATAAAGGGGATGATATGCATCAGATATTTTATATGAAAAAAAGTAGAAAATATATAAAATTATTGTTGAGTTTATTTCTAGTTGTAATCATATTGGGTATAAATAGTTTTGCATCAGTTGTAAGTGATAATGATGGAAGTGCTTTTGTTACAAAAGCCGAATTTGAAGGGCTTAAAAAGAATTTCAATTCACAGGTTACTCAATATAATGCATCTATTGATGCTAAAATTGATGGTGCGATAGGTTCATATCTAGCTGGAATAGATTTAAAAAAGAAAAAAGAGTTAACAAGTATATTAAATCAAGCAGGACAACGTTTCATTTCTTCAAATAATTGTGGATTTGTTACAACAAGGAAAGGAACCTATAGTAAGTATTTTATAAATATTGGTGTATGTGCCGGTGGTGCAAATACTACTTGTAGAATTACGCAATTGCAGTATTTAACTGGAAATATAAATGCTCCTTCTTGGGATACAGCTAATAGTACTAATTATGGAATTTTTTGGTATGGCACTAAAACTAATAGTGGCAATTATAAAGTCAAGAGATATACTAACTCTTATCCTTTTGCTGCGGTTGCTGGAGTATATACAGATGGTAATAATGAAGGAACAACCACATCATTTAGTATTCCAAATAAAACATTTACATGTGGAAGTGCAAATTCATTTCAAGCAAGTTCTGATAGTTGGTATGTTACTGTCGGTAGAGCATATACAGTAAATGTGGTTAAAACCTTTGGAGTTCAAGATACCTATTATGATATAAATCAAGATTATTTAACAGGTTATGCTTTGGCAACAGATAATCAATACTTTGTAGCTGCTGAAGATGTTAATAAACCTGGAACTGAATACTGGGACTATAAGGCTGATGGGTATGGATATGAAATTCAAGCAGCTGGTGTAGGCTGGGGATCGTGGACTAATCCATCTTGGACAAAATTAAGAGTTTACAATCATTATTATTCTACAATAAATAGATTGTCAATTATAAATGAAAAAATAACAGGTTTAATGAATCAAGATGTATTTTATTATAATGGATGTCCAATATTCCAAATAGACGATAAGCCTGGTAAAGTAAAATTAGAATTGCATGTTGTAAATAGTGGTAATTATCCAACTGTATTTCAAATAAAAAAAGAAAAATTTGATAATACAACAATTTCTGAAACAGGTGCAAAAACATCTGACTATAAATGGGATGATGTTATAAAAGTTAATTCAACATCAGCTGGTGTGGATGTTGAGCTTGAAATAGATGTAAAAAAGGATGAAGTATATTGGATTAAAGCTAGACCGCTTTATACTCCATCAGGAACAGTGACTGAATTTACTTACCCAAGTATTATAACTACTAAAAAGATTGAGTTTGAGGAAGAATAATTTTTAAAATATCGGAAACGTTATAATTTCTGATATTTTTTTAATGTTTCAATCCAATCGCTATAAATTTCGGGACGGGGTATATAATTTGAGAAATAGGGACACCCTTTAACAAGGCTTTTGAAGCCTTGTTTTTTTGACTTGATATGTCTACTTTTTTGAATGCTTTGTCTATATTTT